>JAHFSL010000001.1 GCA_023265785.1 Candidatus Coatesiibacteriota bacterium
ATCCGCGCGCCGCCCGGGAGTACCTCGATTCATTCCGGGAACGGGTGGTGGTGCTGGCGGACCCGGACCGGCGGACCGGGGCCCTGCACGCGCTCCATCGGCGGCTTCCCCTGCGCGTGGAGCGGGATCCGGAAACCTTCCGGCTGGTCATGCGCAAGGTGCACCGGCGGGTCCATGCCGCATTCGCGGGACGGCGGCTGGTGGCCTACGCGCTCGTGCGGCGGTGGCCGGGCCGGCACGGGGTGACCTGGCAGGTGGAGGAGATGGCGGGGTCGGGGGAGGGGGTTGCCTCCATCCTGCGCGCCCTGGCGCTGGCGCCCCGGACCCACCGGGTGGAGGGCCAGGTGCCGCCCCTGTTCCAACCCTGGATGCCCGCGCTCATCGCCGCGCACGAGACCTGGGATTCCTCGGTGGCCTGCCTGGGCCAGATCAAGGTGGTGGACCGGACCGCCGCGCTGGCCGCACTGGGGGCACGGGATGTGGCCCGCCCGTTGGCCCGCCTCCGGCCGGGTCCCCTGGCCGAGCCGCGGCTCCTGTTCGGCCCCCTCGGGCCCGCCGCCGTCCTGCCGCAGGGCGCCGTCCGCGGCCCGGTCGCGGACCGCCTGCCGATTCCCCTGTTCCTCTGGCCCGCCGACCATGTTTGACCGCCGCGGGCTGGGGGCCGGCGCCGCGCTCGCCCTGGTCGCCGGCCTGGTCAGCGCCGCGCCCGATGTGCGCGTGGTCCAGGACCACGGGACCTGGTGGTTTCAGGACGCCGCGGGCCGGCAATTCTTCTCGCTCGGGGTGGACTGCGTCGCCGGGTGCGTTGGCCATGCGGAGGACCGGCCGCTGGAGGCCGGCCAGCACGACCGGATCGTCGGTCAATTGAAGGCGTGGGGATTCAACACGGCCGGCGCGTGGAGCCGGCCGTCAGTCTGGCCCGACCTCTACGTGGCCGACCAGCTCTACATGGGGGTCACGGCGCAGGATTTCCACGATGTCTACGACGAGGCCTTCTGGCACGGCTGGTTTCCCGGCCAGGTGACCTCGGAAGTGGGAGCGTTCCGGGGGCGGAAGAATGTCATCGGGTACTTCGTGGACAACGAGCCGCACTGGGACCCCGCCAAGATCCTGGCGTTCTTTCGCGCCCTCAAGCCCGGCGCGCCGGGGCGAAAGGCCCTGGCTGCATTCGCGAAGCGCACCTGCGGCGGCCGGCTCGACCGGGTCGACGCTGCGGCGTGGCGGACCGAGGCCGTCCGCCAGTACTACACCCGGTATGTCGCGCTCCTGCGGGCGGCCGACCCCGACCGCCTCGTGCTCGGGGTGCGCTGGGCGGGTCTGCCCGACCTGGAGCTGTACCGGGCGCTGTCGCCCCTCTTTGACGTCAACTCGGTGAACGACTACAACCGCTACGGGGACCTGCGGCCCGCCTACGCCGAGGTGTACGCCGCCACGGGCAAGCCGATCATGATCACCGAGTGGTCGTTCTCCGGCTACCCGGAGCCGGGGCACGCCTCCCTGCAGTTCATTGATGTGTTCACGCAGGAACGCCGCGCGGTGGGGTACCGCAAGTACGTCTCCCAGGCCGCGCGGGCTCCCTACATGGTGGGGATGCACTGGTTTCTCTGGTCCGACTACGAGCCGCAGGTGGTTGCGGCCGGCGGGTATCCTCCCGACGAGAATATGGGGCTGGTCACCAACGACGGGGCGACACCGTACGACATCCTGGTGCGCGAATGTGCCCGGACCAACGGGGAGGTGGAGGCTCTCCATCGTGCCGCCGGGGCCCCCCGCCCTGCCGTGGCGGTCGGGACCACCCTGGTCGAGGCCTCCGCGGTGGGCCGGGCGAGTCCGGTCGTGGATGGCGATCTCGCCGACTGGCCAATGGAAGCCTTCCGTGCGCCCCGGGTTTCGGAATCGCTGGAAGAGGTCCGTGACCCGGGACACGCCTATGCCCTGGCTGCGGACGGAACCTATCTTTATGTGGCCGCGCGGATTCGCGATGGCCGGCTGGATGATCCCGGCCGGGACTGGGAATGGGAGGGCGACTACCTCGCTCTCTATGCGGCCCTTACGGCGGGACCCGCCGGAACCAGGGGGGCCTCCACGGCCCTCTACCTGTACCCGCTCGGCGGAGGGGCGGACCGCAAGGCGCCCGTGGCGGGGTTCTGGGGTGGCGCCTCGCCGGGGGCGGGGACGCGCATCGCCCGGCGGGATGTCCCCGGCGGGTACACCCTGGAAGCACGATTTCCCCTGGCGGCTTTTGCGGGATGGAAATCCGGCACGCTGACGCCGTGGACCTGGATGCTGAATTACCGTGACGACAGCGGCATCTACGAAACCTGGTGGGAACGCACCGGGGCCCTGCCGGCCGCGCCATGAGGGTCCTGGTGACCGGCGCCAGCGGGATGCTGGGCGGGCATATCATCCGCGAGCTGGAAACCGCGCACGACCTCGTCCTCACCTCCCGGCGGCCGGTCGCGGGGCGCCACCCCCATGTCGCCGGCGACCTCACCGATCCGGACCTGGTCCGGCGGGCGGTGGCGGGCGTGGAGGCCGTCGCCCATCTGGGCGCCAACCCCTGGTTCTCACCCGACACGTTCCGGACCAATACCGTTTCCACCTATCTCCTGCTCGAGGCCTGCCGGGAGGCGGGCATCAACCGGTTCGTCATGGCGGGCAGTGATTGGGGCGTGGGCAAGTCCGATGAACGCGACTGCCCCCCGGAGTATGTGCCGGTGGACGAGGCGCATCCCGTCCGCCCGCGCGACCACTACGGGCTGTCGAAGGCGGTCGGTGAACTGGTCTGCGAGACCTTTGCCCGGGAGCACGGGATCCGGTGCGCCGTGATGAGGATCACGGGGGTCTGGACGCCCGAGCGCACCGCGGCCTACGGCCGCGAATCCCACGAGGGGGCGGAGGAGGACGCCAGGAAATACTGGTGGTCGTATGTCGACGCCCGCGACGTGGCCCGCGCTTTCCGGCTGGCGCTTGAGGCTCCGAACCTCCCCGGCTTCGGCACCTATCTTCTGTCGGCCGCCGACACCGTGCTCGACGATCCGACCGGGGGCGCCGTCCGGCGGGCGTGGCCCGGGGTCCGGATCGCCGGCGCCCTTCCGGGCCACGCCTCGGTCCTGTCGGTGGAGGCGGCCCGCGCCGCCTTCGGCTGGGTTCCCGTGCACAGCTGGCGCGCATGACCGACCCGGCGGGGCGGATGCGTGACCCGGTGACGGGGGTGGACATTGACCGGCTGACCGGCGGGCAGGCCATCCAGCACCACCTGTACTTCACCGGGCCGACCGTGACCCCCGACGGCCGCTGGCTCGTGTCCGTGAGCTGGGAAACCGGTTCCCCGAATCTGTGTTGCCGGGAGCCGGGCTCGGGGGAGATCCGGCGGCTGACCTACCGGCGGGACCTCCATCCCTTTTCGGCCGTGTTGACCCGCGACGGCCGCTCCGTCCTCGCCAGCGCGGGGGCGTCCCTCCTGGGGATCACCCTGCCGGATGGCGTGGAGTCGGTCCTGGCAGGCTTTCCGGGCGGGCGGGTGGGCCAGGTGGCGATGTCGCCGGATGGCAGGTCGGTGATCGCCCAGGTATCGCAGGCGGGCGCCCAGCGCATCGTGGTCGTGGACCTGGGGGACGGATCCATCCGCACCGTCCTCGAGCGGGCGGGGCCGGTCGGGCATGTCCAGGTGGAGCCCTCCGGGGAACACATCATGTTTTCGGGCGAGTCGTCCGCGCGCATCTGGATCGTGCCCATCGCGGGGGGCGGGCCCCGGAGCCTCCCGCAGGCCGCGGGTGAATGGATCACCCACGAGGCCTGGCTGGCCCCCGGGCGAGTGACCCATACCAAATTCCACGACGGGCTCTATGTGACGGATCTGGCGGGCGCGGCAGTGCCCTTGTTCAAGGGCCCCATCTGGCACGCCGCGCCGCGGCGGGACGGCCTGGTGGTGGCGTGCGACACCCACGCGCCGGACATCGGGCTGGTGCTGGTGGCCGCCGCCACCGGCCGCTGGCGGGTGTTGTGCCACCCGCGCTCGTCCAACAAGGGGACGCAGTGGTTTGAGCCGCTTCCGGCCGGGGAGTCCGCCACCGACCCCTCCATCTTCCCTCCCGTCGGCGCGCCGCCTGACGAGTCCGAGACCCTCTACGGGCCGCAATGGACCCATCCGCATCCGTCGTGGCATCCGGACGGTCGGAGTGTGCTCTACACTTCGGACCAGTCCGGGACGCCCCACATCTACCGGGCGTTCATCCCCGACGGCTGGCTCGACGACCTCCTGGCCTAGAGTTATTCAAACGTCTCGCCGAGGACCTCCTCGAGTGTGGTGAGGCCCTTGCGCCACTTGATGATGGCCGCGTCACGGATGGTCTTGAAGCCCGCGTCCTTGACGGCGGCCTTGAGCTGGGCCAGCGAGCCCTTGGCAAAGATGATCTCGCGGATGGTGGCGGTGATCGGCATCACCTCGTAGATGGCCAGCCGGCCCCGATAGCCGGTCTGGTGGCACTCCGCGCACCCCTTGCCCTTGAAGAACGCGGTGTCCTTGACGTCCTCGGGTGACAGGCCGATCCGCTTGAGCTCCTCGGCGGGGACCGTGATCGGGGCCTTGCAGGCCTCGCAAATCCGGCGGATGAGGCGCTGGGAGGCGATGCACAGGACGGAGGAGCCCACGTAGACATGCTCAATGCCCAGGTCCACCAGCCGCATGATGGATGACGGCGCATCGTTGGTGTGCAGCGAGGAGAGCACCAGGTGGCCGGTGAGCGAGGCCTTGACGGCGATGGAGGCCGTTTCCTTGTCGCGGATTTCGCCGACCAGGATCTTGTTGGGGTCATGGCGCAGGAACGCGCGCAGGACCGAGGCGAAGGTCCGGCCGGCGTTCGCATCCACCTGGATCTGGATGACGTACGGGAGGCGGAACTCGACGGGGTCCTCGACCGTCATGATGTTGAGCGTCGGGGTGTTCACATATTGCAGGGCCGCGAACAGCGAGGTGGTTTTGCCGGACGCCGTCGGTCCGGTGACGAACACCATGCCATACGGCTGGCTGGCCGCCTTCTTGAATTGGTCGAGCTGGTCGGGCTCGAATCCAAGGTCTTCCAGCGGCATGAGGCCCTTGCTCTGGTCCACCACGCGCATCACGATGTTCTCGCCCCACCGGGTGGGGAGCGTCGAGATCCGGAGGTTGATGACCTTGGCGCCCACCCTGAGCGTGATCCGGCCGTCCTGGGGCAGGCGCTTCTCGATGATGTTCATGGTCTTCGACAGGATCTTGAACCGGGTCGCAATACGCCGCTTGGCGGCGATCGGGGGGGCGGGGAACTCGATGAGCGAGCCGTCAATGCGGTACTTGAGCACCATCTTTTTCTCGTACGAGGAAATGTGAATGTCCGAGGCCCGTTTGCGCACCGCATCCGCGATGATGTAACTGCACATCTGGATGATCGGGCCCTCGTCCTTGATCTCGTCATCGCCTTCCTCACGCTGTTCGGAGAGAATTTCCAGCCCGACATCCTCGGGATTGACGAGTTCGCCGGCGGTCGCCTCGAGCATGGCCATCTGCTCTGAATCAGGAGCGGCAGGCGACGCGGGGTCCTGCGGTTCGGCGGCGGACCGGATGGCGCCGTCCTGCCGCCCGCCCGTGCGGGGAAAGAGTTTCTCCAGCAGGGCGCTGACCTGCGAATTGGGTGAGACCACGATCTTGGGGCGGACATCGGCGGGCAGGCGGAGTTCCTTGGGCAGGTAGAACAGGGACAGGTCATCGGGCTGGGAGGTGGCAAACGTGATAGTGCCATTCTCCTGGGCGACCGGGACCGCCTTGTACTTCCAGGCGATGTTCACGGGCATTATCTTGATCAGGGCGGCGCCGGGCTCGACGCCCTCCAGGTGGAGGAAATCGAGGCCGTGCTGGATGGCCAGGAAGCGGTAGAGCGATTCCTCCGAGAGGTAGCCCAGCTTGACCAGCGCCTCGCCCAGGGGATCCCCGTTCTTGCGCTGGGCCGCCAGCGCGGCCTGGAGCTGTTCCTCGGTGATGAGCTGCTCTTCGACCAGGAGGGTCCCGAGCCGCTTGAGCGCCATGCTAGTCCCCTCCCATGGTCACCCGTTGCACCTCTTCCACGGTCGTGCCGCCGTCCTTCCACTTCTGGATCGCGAGGTTACGCAGGGACCGCATGCCCTGGCTCTCCGCCACCTTGCGGATCGTGCTGGAATCGGCGGCCTCGAAAATCTGCTCGCTCAATTCCGGCGTATTCCGCATCATCTCGTAGATGCCGATCCGCCCCTTGTACCCGGTCATGTTGCACTTGGGGCACCCGGTGCCCTTGAAGAAGGTGCCGCCTTCCAGCAGGTCCACCGTCAGGTCCGCGCGCACGAGGTCCTCCTCGGTCGGCGTGGTGGGCGTCTTGCAGTCCGCGCAGATCCGGCGCATCAGCCGCTGGGCCACGATCAGCCGGACCGCGGTGCCCACGTAGGCCGGCTCGATGCCGATGTCGATGAGGCGGGCGATGGTGCCCGGGGCATCGTTGGTGTGCAGGGTGGAAAAGAGCAGGTGGCCGGTCAGGGCCGCCTGCACGGCGATCCGGGCCGTCTCGGCGTCGCGGATCTCGCCGACCATCATGACGTTCGGGTCCTGGCGCAGGGCGCTCCGCAGGGCCGTGGCGAAATCCAGCCCGGCTTCGTTGTCCATCTGGACCTGGACCACCCCCGGCATCTCGTACTCCACCGGGTCCTCCAGGGTGAAGAAGGATTTCTTGGGATCCATGATCGCGGTCAGCGCCGAATAGAGGGTCGTCGTCTTGCCGCTGCCCGTCGGTCCGGTGTGCAGGATCATCCCGTAGGGCGACCGGATGCACTCGTGGTAGAGGTCCAACTCCTGCGGTTCGAACCCCAGTTTGCGCAGGTCGAGCTGGAGGGAGGACTGATCCAGGATCCGCATGACGATGTTCTCGCCGTCCATCTGCGGGATCACCGAGACGCGCAGGTCAATGGTGCGGTCGTGCACCTTGATCTTGATCCGGCCGTCCTGCGGCTTGCGCCGTTCGGTGATGTTCATGTTGGCCATGACCTTGAAGCGCGCGACGACACCCTTCTTCATGGAGGGCGGGGGGGAGGGCATGACCTGGAGGGCGCCGTCAATCCGGAACCGCACGACGATGCCGCGTTCCGTCGGGTTGATGTGGATGTCGGAGGCGCGGCGCCGGCTGGCCTCGGCGATGATGTAGTTGCACATCTTCTTGACCGGCTCCTCATTGGCCGCGTCAATGGAGTATTCCTCCCCGCCTTCCATGCTGCCGGCCACCTCGACCGTCTCGTTCATCTGCGCGATCAGCGCGGCGGGATCCATGGTTTCGGTAATGTCCTGGGTCCCGGGTGGGACGGCCAGGTTGCCCGCGTCCATGACGGTGATTTCGCCCCCGCCCGCCCCGCCGTTCACCGGCCGCAACGGGCCCGCGCCGGCCCCGGCGGGGTAGAGGGCGCCCAGCGCCTCGGTGATCCGCGACACGGGCGCGACCCGGACGACGAATCCGACGCCGGCGGGCAGGCGCGCCAGCCGCCGCAATTCCGCCTGGGCGGTCTGGTCCATCTCGCCGGGATTATCGGTCGCCACGGTCAGGGACTGCCGGTCGTAGGCGAGGGGAATCATCCGGTACTGGCGCGCGAATTCCGCGGGCACGACCTGCCGGGCGGCGGCCGTGGGCTTGTAGGTGGCGAGGTCGGTGGTCTCCAGGCCGAACTGGTGGGCCAGGAAGTTGGCGAGGCTCTCTTCCTCGACGATCTTGAGGCCGGTCAGGCTCTGGAGGAGCGAGACCCCCGCATCACGCGACTTTCGGAGCGCCTCATCGAGCTGGTCATCACCGATGATGCCTTCCGCCACGAGAATCTGGCCGAGCCGCCGCGGGTCCATGCCTCCATAGTATGGCAAAAGGCGCACCCCCGGAGGTTCCGCCGGTGGGGAATCATTCCTGCGCGGGCGGGGCCGGGCGGATGGCCTCTGCGGGCCGGGCACCCGTATCCACGAGGAACCGGGCCACGGCACTCGTACCGCTCACCGGGGCGGGGGCGAAAAAGGTCGCCTCCCAGGTTCCCGTGGCCGCCGGCAGGGTGGCCGCCGCGGAAAACCTTCCGGCCCGGACGGCGACCGGCACGGTCCACGGCTTCCCGCGGGGTCCCGTCACGGCAAGCCGGAGGGGACCCGCCGTCGCGCCAAGGATTCCGGAAAAGTGGATGGCCAGCCCGTCGGGGGTCAGGGACGCCCCGGTCCGGGCAAAGCGGAGGTCCTGCCGGGAGAACTCCTGCGCCATCCACACGGTGGGCAGGAGCACCCGGGAATCCGCGTCGGCCGCCGCCGCCCCCAGGGCGAGACCGATGCCGATGTGGGTCAACCGGGGATCGAGGCAATTCCGGCGGTGCGGCGGGCTTTCCAGGAGGCGGGTCTGGAGGGTTGCGAGGAGCTCCGCGGGTCCCGCCCCGGGCCGGGAGGACCCGTAGTGCCCCACATTCTCGCCCCAGACGGCATCCGCCACGCCCGCCAGGGCGAGCCGCGCCTCCGGGGTGCCGTGGGCAAAGGAGGGGGCGCCATGCCCGGTGAATCCCCGGTCCCGCATCCGGTGGGCCTGCTCGCGGGCCACGCGGGCGAGGACCGGATCGGGGAGGAGCGGTGCCACCCCGGCCGCGGCCCGGGCTTCGTTCACCAGTACGAGCGCCCTCGCCTCCAGCGCGGAGGAAGCGTCCTGACCGGCGGCGTGGCCCGGGCCGGCCGGGGTGAGGAGCACGGCCAGCAGGGCGCCGTGCCACCGATTCATTGTATTCTTGGGCCCATGCAGGGTGGGCGGGGGCGGGGTCCGGGGCGGGCGGTCGTCATGGCGCTTTTCCTGTGGGGATGCGGCGGCGGACCGGAGGTGCGCGTGACCGCTGACCCGCTGGAGTGGGTTCCCGGGCGCATCGCCATCCTGCCTGCGGTCACCGCGGCCGGGGCCATTCCGCCCGCCACCGGCCTGCCGGTGGGCCTCGCTCCGTCCGATCCCGCCGCGGCGGCCGCCGCCGTCCTGGCCGCCGTGCGCGGTGCGCTGGCGGGGTGCGCGACCCTCGTGGCCATCGAGGCGGCTCCCGCCTTCAGCTCCACGGCGGCGGGCGAGGCGGCCGTGCGGCTGGCGACCCAGTACCTGGACCAGCGTGACGTGGATCCCCGGGCGGCGCTGGGCGTGGCCGCGGCCCTTCCCGGGACCGATGCCCTGCTCCTGACGGCCGTCGTCCGGTACGGGCCGGAGGCCGATGTGGACGTGGCCCGGCAGGCGCAGGCGGTCAACACGAAGGTCGGGACGACCGACCTGGGGATCAGTTCGGCCGCCACCCATGTCAGCGTCTGGTTCAACGCCCAGTTCCGCTGTGCGCTGGTCCGGTGCCGTGACGGCGTGGTGGTCTGGGATGTGGGGGAGCGCCAGCGGGTCAAGCGCTCGATCCTGCGCGACGTGACCCAGGAGCAGGTGCTTGCGATGGCCGCCGCCGAACTCTGCGGCGTCTTTCCGTGGGCGCAGGAGGGGGCCGGGGGCGCATCCGCCCCCTGACGGGGTCAGTCCTTCGACGCGCCCGCCGGAATCTGCAGGGCCTTGAGCAGCTCCCGCATCTCGAAGGGCTTGGGCAGGAAGGCATTCGCGCCCGCCGCTTTCATCTCCCGGATATCCTCGGGGCCGGCCTTGCCGGAGATGGCCACGATGCGCACCGACCGGCCGACCGGCGACTGGCGGATGCGGCGGACGAGCGCGGGGCCGGGAACATCCTCGAGCATGACATCCAGAACGATGACATCGGGCTTGAATTCCGCGAGCGCCAATCCGGCATCCAGCCCCGTGGAGGCCGTCTGGACCAGCAGCCGGTTGCCCTCCGACAGCGCATCCCTCATGACATCGAGCAGTTTGGCGTCGTCCTCGACCAGCAGGATGCGGGCCCGATCGCCCGTGGAGGAGGCGGAGGGCAGGAGGCCGTGTTCGGCCATGAACCGCCGGAGGCTGTCCGCCTCGATCCGGCGCTTGCCGCCCGGCAGCCGGGCGCCCACGAGGAGGCCCTCGTCGAACCAGCGCTGGATCGAGAAGGTGGAGACCCCGCAGATCTTGGCGGCTTCCAGGGTGGACACATACTGGGCGATGCGTTCCTTGACCGGGGTGGGGGCGACCTTCCTCATCGGGAAGGATAATAACAAGCGGCGTGGCCCGGGGGCAAGCCGCATCGCGGCTGGTGGATCGCCCTCCCGGTCAGGGCGGGGTTGGACCCAAAGGATTGGGGGAAATCAGCGGCCGGCGCGGTGAAGGATGGCAACCAGGCGCTCAAGTTCTTCGGCCGAATAATACGCGATCACGATCCGCCCCCGCTTGCCGGAGCGGACAACGCGGACCTTGGTTCCCAGGGCCCGCGAGAGTTCGGCGTCTTCGGAGGCCGCGTTGCGCGCGCGGGGGGGGGGCGACGGCCGGGTTCCACGCCGGGCCAGGGCCTCCGTCTGGCGCACGGACAGCCCGAGGTTCATGGCCTGGCGGGCCAGGGCGAGCTGGCCCGCGGGCGCCTCCACCTGCAGGATGGCGCGGGCATGCCCCGCCGAGAGGCGACCGTCCGCCACCGCCTCCTGGACATCCCGCGGGAGCTTGAGCAGGCGGAGGGTATTGGCGATCGTCGTCCGGTCCTTGCCGATGCGCTTGGCGAGCTCCTCCTGTCCCGAGTCCCTGAGCAGGGCCTCGTAGCTGGCCGCCGCCTCCATCGGGTTGAGGTCCTCGCGTTGGATGTTCTCGATCAGCATGAGTTCCAGCGCCTCCCGGTCGGTGGCTTCGCGGACCACGGCGGGAACCGTCCGCAGGCCGGCCAACCGCGCGGCCCGCCAGCGCCGCTCGCCGGCGATCAGCTCCCATCCCTCGCCGTGCCGCCGGACCAGGATGGGCTGGGCCACGCCCTTGTCCCGGATGGTCGCCGCCAGTTCCTCCAGGGCCCGGGCCTCGAACCGTTTCCGCTTCTGCTGGCGGTTGGGGACGATGGCGCTGACGGGAAGTTCCTGGACCTGGATGCCCCGCGGCCCCCCCGAGGAGAGCAGGGAGGCCAGGCCGCGGCCGAGGGGCTGGCGCGGAGGCATCAGGCGCTCCGCGCCCCGGCGGCCAACGGGGCGGCCGCGGGTTCCGGAGCGTGACGTTTCAGGAATTCCCGCGCAAAGGCCAGGTACGAGGCGGCGCCCGGCGAACTGGCGTCATACAGGATGACCGGCTTGCCGTGGGAGGGGGCCTCCGACAGGCGGACGTTCCGCGGAATCACCGTCCGGTATACCCGGTCACGGAAATGGCCACGCACCTGACGGATGACCTCCTGAGCCAGACGGGTCCGCCCGTCGTACATCGTGAGGACGGCGCCATCCACCTCCAGCGCGGGATTGAGGTCGGCGCGAACCAGGTCAATGGTCTCCAACAGCTGGCCGAGTCCTTCCAGCGCAAAGTACTCGCACTGAACCGGGACAAGCACGGCATCGGCGGCAGCCAGGGCATTGGCGGTCAGGACGCCGAGCGAGGGCGGGCAGTCCAGGAAGATCCAGTCATATCCGTGGCGCAGGGGTTCCAGCCCGGCCCGCAGGCGATAGGCCCGGTCGTCGGCGGCGAGGAGTTCCATCTCGATGCCGTTCAGGTTCGGGCTGGAGGGCACGACCTTGAGGCCCGCGAGGGCGGTGGGCCGGACGGCATCCACCAGCGGTGCCTCGCCCAGCAGGACCTCGTACAGACTGGTTGGAACACCCACGCCGGCGGCCCGGCCGCCGGACAGGCTGCTGGTCGCGTTGCCCTGCGGATCGCAATCGACGAGGAGGACGGACCGCTCCAGGGCCGCGATGCAGGCGGCCAGGTTGACCGCGGTCGTCGTCTTGCCCACGCCGCCTTTCTGGTTGGCGATCGCGATGACTCGGCTCATGGCATGAACGTGCGGGGGTCCACCGGGACCCCGTACAGCCGGACCTCGTAGTGGCAGTGGGGACCGGTGGCGTTCCCGGTGGATCCCAGGTACCCGATCACCTCGCCACGCCGCACCCGCTGGCCGGGGATGGCGCGCAGGCGCGAGCAGTGGCCATAGCGGGTGGCATACCCGTACCCGTGCACGATTTCGACCATCTTCCCGTATCCTCCCGAGGTCCAGCCCGCCTGGGTGACGAGTCCGTCCGCGGCGGCCGTGATGGGCGACCCGAGCTTGTTGGCGATATCCACGCCCTGGTGCAGGGCGCCGATTTCGCCCGTGTAGGGGGACACCCGTTCCCCGAACTCCGAGGTAATCCACCCGCGGACCGGCCAGCCCGCGGGCGTGGCGGCGGCCAGGGAGGACAGCGATTCCCAGTCGCGGAAGATTTCCCCGCCGGCCCGCTCGAGCCGGGCGACCCGTCCGGGGATCTCGGCGGGCAGGAAATCCACCCGGGGTCCGCCGGTGCCGCCGCTCCGCTCGGCCAGCCGGCGGGTCCCGGTGAGGGCGCGCTGGAGGTCCTGTTCCAGGGGTCCCAGCCGCCGTGTCAGGGCCTCGGCGCGGGCCACGTCCCCGGCGTAGCGGTCCAGCCGGGCCGCCATGTGCGCATTCAGCAGGCTCATGGCCTCGTACTGGATGTGCCGGGTGACCAGCCAGCCGGCCGCCCCGAGGAGGGCCGCCGCCAGCCCGAGGACCCCGGCGACCGCCAGGACGGGCAAACGGAGACGGAACGCGCGCGCGCTGTCGGCGGGCAGAACCATCAGGGTCACGGGGCGGAGCAGCAAGGACCGGAGCGTCGTGCGCATCGCTCTAGGGTGCGTCATTCTAGCATGGCGGCCGCGGCCGTCCCGCCGCGGCCGGGCCGGGCCGGACGGTCGGGTCCCGTCCCCGATACAATCGGCTGGATGACCGCCGACCGCGTCCTGCGCGTGGGCCACTCTCCCGACCCGGATGATGCGTTCATGTTCTATGCGCTGATCCGGGGAAAGGTCACCCTTCCCGGGTTCGGGTTCCGGGATGTCGTCGAGCCCATCGAGGAGCTGAACCGCCGCGCTCTGGGCGGCGAGCTGGAGGTGACGGCCCTCTCTGCCCATGCCTTCGCCCGGTGCGCGGACCGGTACCGGATCCTCTCCGCGGGGGCCTCGGTGGGACGCGGGTACGGGCCACTGCTGGTCGCCCGGGCGGCACGGTCGCTGGCCTCGCTGGCCGGCCGTCCGGTGGCCCTGCCCGGGGAGCTCACCACCGCGGCACTGGTGGCGCGGCTGGTCCTGCCAGATGCCGCGTTCGTCCAGGTCCGGTTTGACGAGATTCCCGCGGCGGTCCTCGCGGGCCGGGTGGAGGCCGGGGTGATCATCCATGAGGGCCAGCTCACCTGGCAATCGCTGGGACTGGCCCGCCTGCTGGACTTCGGCGAGTGGTGGGCCGGTCAGACCGGGGGCCTGCCGCTTCCGCTCGGATTGGACGCCGTGCGCGCCGACCTGGGCGAGGAGGCGGCCCGGGCCATGGACCGGGCCCTCAAGGCGTCCATCGCCTACGCCTTCGACCATCCCGCGGACGCCATGGCCTACGCGCGGGGGTTCGGGCGGGGCATTGACGAGGCGACCAACGATGCCTTTGTCCGGATGTATGTGAACCAGGACACCCGCGCCCTGCCGCCCGATTGTCTGCAGGCCCTCGACGAGCTGTACCGCCGGGCCGCGGCCGCGGGCCTGCTGGCGGCGGTGCCGGCCGTGCGCGTGGTGGACGGGGGCTGATGCCGGGTCGGGAGGTCGTCCTGCTCGTGGATGACGACCCGCAGGTGCGTGAGCTCCTCGGCGCGGTGCTGGCCGCCGACGGGCGCACCATCCTGGCCGCGGCGACGGGTGCGGAAGGGCGGGCGCACTTCCGGCGTGAGGACCTCGCGGTCCTCCTGCTGGACGTCGGCCTGCCGGACGGCTCCGGGCTCGATCTGCTCGAGGAGGCCCTTGCGGCGGACCGGTCCCGGGTGGTCATCATGCTGACGGGCCAGGCCGAGCAGGAAACCGTCAGCCGGGCGATGAGCCTGGGCGCCATGGACTACCTCACCAAGCCCTTTGCCCCGGCCGCCATCCGGGTCATGGTGGACAAGGCGTTGGCGCTCGCCCGGCGCAACCGGGGGAGCCCGCCGGGGGCGGGCGACCGCGGGGAACCGGGGGCGGTGGAACGCTATCTGGTGGGACGATCGCCCGCGATGCTCGAATTGTACAAGTTGATCGGGCGGCTGGCGTCGAGCGACCTGCCCGTCCTGATTCGGGGCGAGTCCGGTACGGGCAAGGAATTGGTGGCGCGGGCCCTGCACCATCATGGACGCACGCCTGCGGGGCCCTTCGTCGCGGTGGATTGCGGGAGCCTGCCCGCGGGCCTGCTCGAATCCGAGTTGTTCGGCCACGAGCGCGGCGCGTTTACGGGGGCCGAGGCGGCCCGGGCGGGCCGGTTCGAGATGGCGGACGGCGGCACGATCTTCCTCGATGAGATCGCCAACCTGACGCCCGACCTGCAGGCAAAACTGCTGCGGGCGCTCCAGGAGCGGACCATCCAGCGGCTCGGGGCCGTGCGGCCCGTGGCCTGGCGCGCGCGCGTGGTGGCGGCCACCAACGCCGGGATCCGGGAGCGGGTGGCGCAGGGCCAGTTCCGCGAGGACCTCCTGTACCGGCTGGCCGGCGTGGAACTTCGGGTTCCCCCCCTCCGGGAGCGGCGTGAGGATATCCCCGCCCTGGTGGACCATTTCCTCGCCCGCTGGGCGGCGCAGAAGGGCCCCCTGGCCTTCTCCCCCGCCGCCCTGGCCGCCCTGTCCGCGTGGTCCTGGCCAGGGAATGTGCGGGAGCTCGAGCATGCCGTGAATCGGGCGGGCGCCCTGGCCCGCGGCCCGGTCATCGAGGCCGAGGAGGTGGTGGCTGACCTGCGCCCGGGTCCGGCGGGGGCCCCCGTGGCGCCCCTGCCCGGCCCCGAGGCGGTCCGACCGCTCGACGAGGTCAAACAACGGTATGCCCGGCAGGCCCTCGCGGCGTGCCATGGGAACCGGGCCGAAACCGCCCGGCGGCTGGGCATCGACCGCAAGACGCTCCTGCACCTGCTCGGCGAGTAGGCCCGGGAGAAATTCCTTTCCCCCCGGGAATAATTCCCGGGGCGGCCCGCGGGTCGGGCCCCTGCGTGGAGGCCTGCGGTCCCCGGAGGATTGGCACGGCCGTTGCATTGGGAAGGTGGCATGGAACACCTGAACGCCCACCCCTCCTCCCGTGCGGCGATTGCCGGCCCGGGTTGTACCTTTGAATGGAACGCCCGTCTGGACGGTCCCCAGCGCCGGCTCGCCGTCCGGTTCGCGCTGAACATGTCCGCCCGCGTCCGGTTGACGCTCACCTCGGCGCTGTCCGATGACGGCAAGGTGCTGTTCGACGCTCCCCGGTCGGCCGGGAGCTTTGCCGAGACCTGGGAGATGGTGAACTCCCGGGGGCAGAAGCTGGCCCCGGGCATGTACCTGGTGGCGCTTGCGCTCGACGGGGAAGCCGTCAGCGAGGCGCTGGTCATCCGGTCATGACGGCCTTGTCCGCTCCGCACTCCCGGCCCGCGCGGGTCGTGGTGGCCCTGACCGGGCTCCTGGTGGCGGGCCCGGTGCTGGCGGCGGCTGACTGGGGCGGGCTGGGTCACGCCGGCCAGCCGCTGGCCGCCGGCGCCGAGCCGGCGGCGGCATACCTCTCTGCCGACCGGGTCCTCCTGGCGGCGGGCCGGACGGCGGAGGATGGCCGGGCCCGGCTCTACGCCTGGACGCGGCAATCCGGCGACTGGTCGCCGCTCGCCGGCGGGGCGGCCCTGGACGCGACGGAGGGCCGGGATACGCGCGCGGCCGCCGTGGCGACCGATGGGCAGGGTCACGCGGCGGTGGTGTACGCGGGATTCGAGGGCGGCGCGTGGCGCTTGTATGGGCGCTGGTTTGACGGGGCCAATTTTCTCCCGCTGAACGGCGGCCAGCCGGTGGACCGCGGCCTTCCGGGCAATGCCTTCGCCTCCTCGGCGGCATTCCTGGACGCGGGCACGCTCGCCCTCGCCCTCACGCAGTTTGACGGGCGGCGGACGGCCCTGTTTGTCCGCACCTTCGACGGGGCCGGCTGGGCGGATGAGAACGGTGGGGCGGCCCTGGATGACCCGGCCGGCGGGTGGACGGAGTCGCCGGTCCTTGCGGCGGCGCCCGATGGGACGGCGGCCGTCGCCTTCGTGCAGGGCGGGACGCTCGGGATCGTCCGCCTCGCGGCCGGCCGCTGGTCGCGCCTGCCGGCACCGGGCGTTCCCGCGCACACCGCCGGGGCCTCCGCCCCCGCCGCCGGCTTCCTGCCGGACGGGCGGCTGGTCGTGGCCGTCCTGCGTGAGACCGGCGAGGGCGTCTCCCGCGTCTTCGCCTCCACATGGGATGGGACGGCCTGGCGCGAGGCCAACGGGGGGGCGCCGGTGGACGACAGCGCGTCCGGGGTGGCAGGGCTCGCCCTGGCGCGGGACGGGGCGCAGGCCGTGCAGATTGCCTATGTGGCTCTTGATGCGGAGGGTGGCACCACGGTTCGGGCCGTGCGGCTCGAGGGGGTGGCCGTCTCGTCCGTCAACGGGGGCGCGGCCCTCGAGGCGCCGGGCGCGGGTCCCGTGACGGCGGTCGCCCTGGCGGTGGCTCCGGGCGGGGAGGGGACCGCAGGCCTGCTGGCCATGGCCAGCGGGAGCGGCGGGGTGTATGTCCGGGAGCGGACGGAGGCGCCGCGTGCGGCGGCACCTGCCGCCGGACCGGCGGAGCGCCCCGCGGGCGTGCGGGTCGTCGGCGGGGTCCTGCACGCGGGTCGGGGCGAATCCACGCGGGTGCAGGTGGGGCTGGACCGCGGCCAGCGCGTCCGCGTGGACATCACGACGCTGACGGGATCGCTGGTCCGCGTCCTGGCGGATGGTCCGGCGGCCGGGAGCCTGGACCTGGCGTGGGATGGCCGCAATGAGGACGGCCTGCTCGTGGCGCCGGGGGCCTACCGGCTGGTGACGCGCGGGGAGACGCTCCGGAGCGCACGCCTCCTCGTGGTGGTGCGGTGAGCCGCCCCGGAACCGGTCCGGCGGTGGGCCGCGCGTTGGCGGGGGCCCTGGCCGCGGGGTTCATCCTCCTCGGGCGGACGGCGCGCGGGGAGGACTCCGGCCTCGGCGCGGGCCAGGCCCTGGACCTCATGGGATCGGCCCGGTCGGCGGCGCTGGCGGCCGATACCGCCGCCGGCGAGGGGGTCTCGGGGCTGGCCGTCAATCCCGCCGCCCTCGCGGGTCAACAGCGCCCGGCGGGCGCCGGGACGATGGTCGGCGGGCTGGGCGGCGCCCGCGTGGGCCAGGTGGCGGCGGCCGTTCCCACCCCCGCGGGCACGCTGGCCTTCGGCCTGGGGGCCGCGGATGCGGGGGACATCGAGCTGGACGACGCGTCCGGAAATTCCCGGACGGTTCCCGCCCAGCGGGATGTCCTCGCCACGGTGGGGTTCGGCCGGCGTCTCGCGGCGGGCGTGGAGGCCGGGGTGGCCGTGACATCGTACCGGTCCACCCTCGCCGGGACTTACAGCGCCCGGACGGTGGCGGGAGACGCCGGGATCCGCTGGACCAGCGGCGATGGCGCCGTGGCGCTGGGGCTCGTCCTCGCCCGGTACGGCCGCGGGCTGGCCTACGCCGGTGAGCGGGTGGCCCTGGCCCGCACGACTCGCCTGGGCGCCGCGTGGCGGCCCGTCCAGGGCAGGGCGCTCGCGGTGGTCCTGGCCACGGACTACGGTGCCGCGGCCTTCGGTCCCGACACGCTCGGGGCCGGCGCGGAGCTGGTCGGACTGGGTGTCCTCGCCCTGCGGGCGGGGGTGAGTGTGCTGGGCGGGGTGGCGACAGCCGGGGCCGGCATGGGGCTGGCGCTTGGCCGCCTCCGGTTCGACTACGCGCTGGCCGCGCCCGCGCGGGTGGCGCCGGTGTCCCGTGCCACGCTCACGGTGGCGCTCTGATGCCCAGCGTCAGCCCCGGGCGGCAGGCCCCGGAACAACTCCTCCTGCGCCTGCGGCGTATCGGCTGGCTGTTCGCGCTGTTCTTTACGGTCCTGTTCGCCGCGGTCCACTGGATCGTCGAGGATGTCCGCGACGCCGTGGTGACGCTCCGGCCCGGGACGGATCTGGTGGCGCGCGTGGATGATGCCGCCACCCGGCTCGACGCGGCCCTGGGCGTGGCCGCGGTCAGCCTGCTCCCGGTCTTCGCCCTGGCGTGGATGCTGGCCCGGCGGTACGTCAAGCGCAACCATCTGCAGGAGCTCGGCGAAGCCAGTTTCCGCAAGTCCCAGTTCGTGACCATGGCGACGATGGAGGAGGCGGTGCGCGGGGTGATTGCCGTGGCGGAGCGCAAGGGCGTCCGGGTGGCCGTGACGGGTTCCACGCACGCGTGGGTGGCGGCCGACCGCCTGCGCGTCCGGCAGGTGACCCTGAACCTGCTGGTCAACGCGGTCAACGCCAGCCCGCGGGGCAGTGTGGTGGAGTGCCAGGTCGAGCCGGATGGGCCGCACATCCGCGTCTCGGTGGCCGACGCGGGCCGGGGCATCCCCGAACAGGAACTGCCGCGCCTCATCAGCGACCTCCGCCAGGTGCGCAGTGCCCGGGCCGTGCGGGAGGGCCTGGGGCTGGACCTGTCGGTGTGCCGCCGGCTGATCGAGCTCAATGGTGGCCGGATCTGGGCGGAGAACGACCCGGCGGCCGGCGGGAATTAGCCGGTGCGTGGGGAGCAGGCGGAATTCATCCGGCAGGCCCGGATCCTGGTGGTGGACGACGACGAGGCGTGCCGCAACCTGCTGGCCGCCTTCCTGGCGCCGATCGGGTGCGCGGTCACCCAGGCCGCGGACGGCCGGGAGGCGCTCGAGCGGCTGGAGGACGGGTCCTGGGACGTGGTCCTGCTGGACCTCATCATGCCGGGCCTCTCCGGGTTCGAGGTTCTGGCCCGCATCCGCGAGACCCGGCCGCAGGAGGTCCTGCCGGTCATCCTGATCACCGGCCAGGATGACGCGGACACCCGGATGGAGGCGCTGGCCCTCCGCGCGAACGACTTCCTGGCGAAGCCGATCCACCACGCCGAGGTGATGGCGCGCATGGGGACCATCCTGGCCATGCACTGGGCGCGCGAGGAACTGGAGGAGCGGCTGACGGAACTGCGGAACGCGCAGGACCTCAAGGACCTGCTGATCAACTGCGTCATCCACGACCTCAAGGGGCCGCTCACGAGCGCCAAGGGCAATATCGAACTCGCGCTGGACCGCCTGCCGGACGGCCCGGCCGCCCGGCAGTTGCGGCGGGCGGCGGACGCCATTGACCGGACCGTGGGGATGGCCGCGGACGCGGTGGCCGTCGCGCGCATGGAGGAGGAGAAGCTCCGGCCCGCGGCAACGCCGTTCGATGCGGCCGCGCTCGTCCGCCAGCGCGTCGACGTCCTGCAGGGCATGGCGGCCACCCGTGAGGTCGCGTTGGTCGGGCCGGAGCCCGGCGCGGAGGCTCCGGCGGCGCGCGGCGATGAGGGGCTGATGGCGCGGGTCCTCGACAACCTGATCGTCAACGCCCTCAAGCACACCCCGGCAGGGGGGCGGGTGACGGTCGGCGCGGAGCGCGGACCGGAGGGCACCGTCACCTTCGCCGTGGTGGACACCGGGGAGGGCATCCCCGCGGCCTGGCTCCACCGGATCTTTGATAAATTTTCCCAGGTGGAAATGCGGCGGAAGGGGCTGGGGACCGACACCGGACTGGGGCTCACCTTCTGCAAGCTGGCCGTGGAGGCCCAGGGCGGCCGGATCGAGGTGGACAGTGAGCCGGGGACCGGCTCCACCTTCCGGGTGAGCCTGCCGGGAGCCGTCGCCAGCGAACCGGCGGCGCTGGAATCCGTCGTCAGGTGGCAAACCGCCGCCGGGGTGGCCGCGGTCGCCTGACCCGTCCGGGCCGCGGTGTTACAATAATCGCTCGATGAATTCCTGCGGGCGCAAGCGGTAAGTCCGTATGGGCCTGATCGCCGGGTCCGCCTTCGCGTCCGCCGTGGACACCCTGAAGTTTCCCCCGACCTCGTTCCCCAAGGGCAAGCCGGTCCAGAAGAACCTGGACACGCACTACATCCACCTGGCGGGCCTGTTCCGCAGCCTGGCGTCCGAGGGATTCGGCGGCATCGTCCTGATGGTCTTCGAGGACGGCTCGGAGGCCCTGATCGTGTTCCGCGAGGGCACCATCATCACCGCGTACCACGCCGGGCCCGAGGGTCGGAAGGTCGGCCTGCCCGCCCTGACGCAGGCCATCGTCCAGGCCCGCCAGATCCGGGCCTATGTGGATGTCTTCAAGCTGGAGCACGAGATCCTGGTGGCCATCCTGCCCCTCCTGCACGGCGTGCAGGTGCCGACGCAGGCGAAGGGGCAGTCGCTCGAGGAGCGGCTCGCCGAATTCAAGAAGGCGGAGTTCGTCGGGGCCATCGTGGTGGGGGAGCAGGTTCCCGAATCCATCGGCTTGATCTACGCCGGGATCCCCATGGGCTGGTTTGACGCGCAGGGGACGGAATCCGAGACCGGATCCCAGCCTCCACCCCACCGGTCCCTCACGGTCCGCGCCTTTGCCCTGGAGGGGGCGGATACCTTCGCGGCCATCAACCTGGCGCTCGACAAGCAGATCGTCGCCGGCAGGATCCGGGAGGTGCTCGAGAAGGACCTGCACGAATTCGGGCTCGTCCTGTATGCCCGCGGCCTGGCGGCGCGCGAGGTGGTGGAGGAATCCAGGGCCAGCAAGGCCCAGTTCACCGGGCTGATCGAGGACATTGAGCGGGCGGTCGGCGTCCTGCGCGGACCGGCGCCGGCCCGGCGGCTGGCCGCCGACCTGCACGGGGTCGTGGACGCGATGATTGACGTGGGGTTCTAGCCATGAAGAAACCTGATCGGGAATGCGACGCCTCAACGGCCGCCGGGCACCCGGCACAGCCGGGCGCCCGGCGCGAAGCCTAGACGATGCAATTCACGAACCGGGAATATTTTCTCTTCGTGGTCGTGACGAACTACCTCACGATTATCAGCGGGGTGCTGTTCCTGCTGGCCTTCATCCTGCTCGGCCTGCTCGCGCTCCGGGTCACGCGCGTGTTCGGGGTCAAGACCCACTGGCCCCTGCTGTTCCTGGGCCCCGTCGGGGCCATCATGTACTCGGTGTACACCATCGTGCACGGCGGAGGCCCGTCGGGATCCAAGGAGGCCTACGCGCTCGAGCGCTGGGTGGCGTACGGCGCGTTCCTGGCGGGCGGCCTGTTGTGCTGGTGGGGGGTGTACCGGTTCCACCGGTCGCTGGATGGGCTGGTGCGCGAGGGCCGGGACGTCGGAAAGAAATATGGTTGAGGCGCTGTCCGAGATCCCATCCGACTACCTGGTCTACGAGGCCGGCGGGCTGGTCTTCTTCTTTGCCCTGCTCGGGTTCACCTATACGTCGCGTCGGTTGATGGCCCTCTTCGGCCGGGGCGCGTTCTGGCTCCTGCCGCTGGTGGGCGCCCTGTGCATGGTGGCCGTCGTGGGCCTGCACTTCTATGCGAACGTCTGGTATCCCATGGAGCATGCGGGCGACCCCGGCCTGACCGCCGCCATCTACCGCTTCCGGTTCGTGGCCCTGATCGCCCTGCTGGCGTCCAGCGTCACCACGGTGCTGGGCGCGGTCCTGCTCTGGATGATGTTCACCGGGTTCCGGGTCCGGGGTTAGCCGTGGCCGTCCATCACATTCCCGGCCGCGAGATCGTCTACAAGGTGGCCTATCACGGGCCCGGAATGTGCGGGAAAACGACCAATCTCCGGTTCATCTATAACACCCTGCCGGGCCGGCAGGTTGGGAACTTCCTGGTTCTCGACACGGCCGTCGAGCGCACGCTGTACTACGACTTTCTGCCGGTGGTCATCCCGGTTGAGGACGGCTACAAGGTCCGCTTTCATCTGTATACGGTGCCCGGCCAGCCCTACTACGACGCCAGCCGCAAGCTGGTCCTGAAGGGCGTGGATGGCGTCGTGTTTGTCGCGGATTCCCACCCCGAGCGCATGAACGAGAACCTGGACTCGCTGACGATGCTGAAGAAGGACCTGCACGAGGTGGGACTGGACTACACGACCCTTCCGCTCATCATGCAGTACAACAAGCGGGACCTGCCCACCCCCCTGGCCATGAACCTGCTTGACGAAAAGTTGAACGAGACGAAGGCCCCGGTGTTCGGCGCGGTGGCACGGGACGGGATGGGCGTGTTCGAGACCCTGGCGGCCATGGCCGAGATGATCACCCGGAAGGCCTGACCCCGTGTCCCTCAAGGCGCTTGAACTCAATGCGGGCGATGTGGAACTGATGGAGGCTGAATTGCGGACGCTTTGTGCCCGCGCGGGCGCCGAGTCGGTCGTCCTCCTCGACCTGTCGGGGGTGATCCTGGCGGGCCACCGCCTGCCGGAAAAGGTGGATACGCTCCTGTTTGCCGCCCTCCTGACCTCCAACTTCGCGGCGACCGAGGAACTGTCCCGGCGGCTGGGTGTCACCTCCTTCCGGGTCATGTATCACGAGGGCAAGCGCCAGAACATCTATTTCGACAAGGTGGCCGAGGAGACGATTCTGGTCGTGCTCTTCCGGGACTCCAACGCGCTGGGCCGGGTCCGGCTCTTCACCGAGAAGTCGGTGACCTAGCTGGGCAAGCTGGTTGCCGCGGTGACGAAACCCGAGGGGGAGCGGCTGGACCTGGCCGCGGGCCGCCAGGCGGCCGCGTGGCTGGCCCAGGTCGCCAATACGATTCAGCCCGGAAAGTTGGCCTAGGAATTATGGAAGCAACGATTGATATTCGGACCGCTGACGGCAACGTCAATATCCTGCTGGAGGATGCCCAGGTCGGGCAGTTGCGCGAGGTCCTGGTGGACCTCTCGCTGGCCACCAGCGCGGTCTTTGCCATGCTGATTGACGCGGCCGGGCGCGTCGTGGCCACGGGCGGCCAGACGAGCGAATTCGAGCTGGAGGCTATTGCGGCCCTGGCCGCCGGCGACCTGGCAACCACCCGCCAGCTGGCCTCCATGCTCAACGAGCCCGAATTCTCGCTCCTCTTCCAGCACGAGAAGCAGAAGAACCTCTTCATGACCGCCATTGAGAGCGACGCGATCCTGATCGTGGTCTTCGACGTGGACACGACGTTCGGGGCCCTGCGCCTGCGGATTCGCCGGTCCATTTCCCAGCTCTCGTCCATCCTGCACCAGGCCAAACGCAACACGCTGGTCGCGTTGTCCTCCTCCTCGGCGATCTCGGGCGCCGAGGATCTCCATGCGGGGGATGACCTCTCGGCGGTGGCCGAGCCGGAGGCTCCGCCGCCGATGGAAACCCGGGCGGCACCGGTTGCGCCCGCGCCCCGGGGGCCGGTGGCGGAGGCGGTCCCCTCCGAGTCACCGGGACCCGACGCCGGCGTGGTGGCGCCGCCGCCCGCTCCGGCGATGGCGTCCGGCCTTCCGGAGAACCTCGTCGCCGAGATGCGCAAGGCCCTGGGCTGGTTCGAGACCTTCCAGGGGTGGAAACTGGTCTTTGCCGACGAGATTGAATTCCTCCAGCGGGGCATCGAGCGCGGCCGGGCGGAAGAGACGGAGACCCTCCGCTCCATTTTCCTGCGGACGCGGGCCCGGCTCACGGAGCAAAAGCGCCTGCTGGAGGCGCGGTTCCGGCTGATCCAGAGCCTCTACCAGCAGTTCGTCGTCTCACTCCAGACGACGATGGCGGGCGCGTGGCACGACGAGATCGTGGACCGCGCGATGAAGGCCGCGTTCTCCGGCGTGGGCCAGGACCACAATCTGGTGGGCTCGGGTGTGTCCAAGCGGGAGGGGGCCTGGAGCTTCGACTTCCAGCTCATCGGCAAACAGCTGGTGACGGTCTGCCACAGCCGCGGCTGGACCTACCACCAGGGGATGCTGGAGGTCCTGCGGCAGTTGAACGCGGCACTGTCGGCGCTGTCCGCATTTATCATCGAGGACGCCAAACTGCGCGAGGAACTCACCCGGCAGTGGGCCCGGCTGTACCGCCACTATGCCGATGGACTCAAGACCCTCGAGCTGGAGGCGGAGGTCCTTGACCTCTTCCGCCCCCTTGTCCGGACCGGCTCGCTTCCTAAATAGAAAGAGCCCCCGTCACCAGCGGATCGGTTCCTCGGTGGCCTGAACCCCGGCCTCGGCGCGGGCCTTCTTGAGCAATTCGTTGGCGGCCTTCATGAGGGTCCGGGCGTCCTCGAATTTCGCGGCGGTGATCGCGGCCTGCGCCTCCGCCAGCCGCCTGCGGCCCTTGTCCACCGTGGCCCCGGCCTGCCGGTTGGGGGGCGCCCCGGGCGGCTGGATCGTATCGAACCCGGAGCCGATAACATCGGCGAAGGAGCGCAATTTCTCCTTGCGGGTTTCCTCGACCTGCCGGCCCAGAACCACCAGCTTGTCGCGCACCTGGCGTGACAGGTCCTCGGCGTTGTCAAAATTGCCCGCCTTCAACTCGCCCTCGGCGCCCGCGAGGTCCGTGGTCACATCTTTCACCTCCTCGGGCGGCAGGACATCGGCGCCGATCTTGACGAGGTCCTTCAGCTCCTTGCGCGCCGCCTCGAGGACCCGGCCCGCGCCGTGCTGGCGCACGGTGTCCGTGGCGGCCCAGGGCGCGACATTGTAGGCGGAGGGGAAGGTCGCCGCCGCGCCGCCCGCAGGGGGCAGGACCAGGTCGTACCGGCCCGGCGCCAGGTCGGAGGCGACGACCAGGGTGACCGAGGGCAGGACGCCGTCCGCCCCGATCCGGACCGGGTCGTGGACCGTCGCGGCCCGGCCCAGGTGGATGGAGTCCGCGGCGATGAACGCGCCCTTGGGGAACCCCGTTCCCGCCAGCGTGAACACCATGCCGACAAATCCGCCGAGCGGCACGGCCTTGTTGGTCCGCCAGGTCGCCCCGGCCCGGCCGTCGCCGATGGGCGGGTCCAGCGTGACCACGGGCCGGACCAGGTAGGCCGCCCGGAAGACCGCCGGCGCGCCCGCCATGATCCGGGCATCGTGCCTGCCGGCGGGCAGGGCGCCGGCCAGCAGGACCAGGGTGGGCGGCAGGGCGCCGGTGGCGTCGGTCAGCAGGTCGCCGGGACCCGCCTCCACGCCGCCGATTTCGATGAAGACGCTGGTGGAGGGGGCCAGGCCCGACCCGGCGATGCGCAGGACCTCGCCGGCACGGCCCGACCCCGTCGGCGGGGTGATGCTGAATTGGGGCGCGGCCTGCGCCGCTCCCGCGATGGCGGCACAGGCCAGGAGGGTGGCGGGCTTAAGGTTCACGGGAAAATACATTGTATCGCCCGCGGTCCGGTGGTGCCCGGATGGGACGCCCCTGTAGCATAGGACCGGCATGGCGATGCGAATTGTGCGGTCCATCACCTCGATGCGTGCGCTGGCGGAACGCTGGCGGCGCACCCGAGCACGCGTGGGGCTGGTGCCGACCATGGGCGCCCTGCACGCCGGTCATCTCGCGCTGGTGGCCGCCGCCCGGCGGGCCAGCGACCGGGTGGTCGTGAGCGTGTTCGTGAATCCCTCCCAGTTCGGGCCGCGCGAGGACTTCGCCCGCTACCCGCGTACGCCCGCCGCCGATGCCCGGCTCCTCCGCCGGGCCGGGGTGGACGCCCTGTTCCTGCCGGCGGTGGCCGCCATGGATCCGCCGGGCGGGGCGACCGTGGTGGAGGTGGGCGGTTCGTTGACCCGGGGCCTGTGTGCCCCGTTCCGGCCCGGCCATTTCCGGGGGGTCGCCACCGTGGTGGCCAGGCTATTCGCCATCATCCGGCCCCATGCGGCCTGGTTCGGCCGCAAGGATGCCCAGCAGGCGGCGGTCCTGGGCCGGATGGCCCGGGACCTGCATTTCGGGATCGCGGTGCACACCGTGCCGACGGTGCGGGAACCGGACGGGCTCGCGCGCTCTTCCCGCAACCGCGCCCTCCTTCCGGCCCAGCGTGCGGCCGCGCCCGTTCTTCACGAGGCACTGGCGCTCGCCGCGGCCGCCGTGCGCGGGGGCGCGCGCACCCGGGGCGCCGTCCTGGGGCCGGCCCGGCGCCGCCTCGCCCGGGTCCCGGGCCTGCGCGTACAATATCTGGACCTCGTGGACGCCGCGACGCTCGCTCCCGCCTCCCGGCCCGCCGGCCGGCTCCTGCTGGCCGCCGCCATCCACCTCGGCCGGACCCGGTTGATTGACAACCGGGCCGTCCGGGCCCCGCGCTGACGGGGAACGGCGGCGGGCGTCAAGGCATGATGCGCATCCTGCTCAAGTCCAAGATTCACGGCGGCGCGGTGACCGCCACCCGCCTGCACTATCGCGGTTCCATCACCATCGCCGCCGAGGTCATGGACGCGGCGAATCTGGTGGCCGACGAACAGGTGCATGTCCTGAATCTCAATACCGGTGACCGGCTCGAGACCTACTGCATCCGGGGGCGGCGGGCCAGCGGGAAGCTGGAATTGAACGGGCCGGCGGCCCGGCTGGGCCAGCCGGGCGACCCCCTGATCATCCTGGCCTACGGGCTGTTCGTCGATGGCGAGGCATCGCGGCCCCGGATCGTCCTCCTGGGCCCCCGCAACCG
>JAHFSL010000468.1 GCA_023265785.1 Candidatus Coatesiibacteriota bacterium
GGAGGGTGGTCAGATGACCGAGTGGCATTTTCACCAGCGGGTTGTGCCCCAGCCCATCCCGGAGTGGTTCATGCACCCGCAGACCCTGGATGCCTTGATCTACCTGGACGCCGTGGATGATGCCAACGGGCCATTTGTGGTCCGCCCCGGGTCGCACCGCTGGCACGACCGGCCGGGTACCACCCACGACTATGGAGACCATGCTGACCAGATCGTGGTGCGCCTTCCGCCGGGTAGCGTCATATTCACCCACGGAAGCCTCTGGCACCGGGCCCTGCCGACCACCGCGGCCGGAACGGTCCGCCGCCTCCTGCTGTTTGGATTCGGTCCGTGCTGGATGCGCCGCTCCATCTACGAGAACCCGCCCGCCAACGGCCTCACCGCGAAACTCCTGGCGCGGACGGACCTGGACGCCCCCTTCCGCGAACTCCTCGGTGAGGGAGGATACATGTAATGGAGGATCTCCCGCCCACCCCGCCGGCTGCCGCGAACGCCCCGGTCTTGCCACCCCCTGCCGAGCCGGGAGGTCATGCGTCGGGGGGCGGTCTGATTGCAAAGCTGGTGATACTTGTGGTGGGGGCCTTCCTGGTGGTGTTCACGCCGGACTTCATCGCGGCGGCGCGATCGGAAGACGGGCGCCTTCGCCTCAAAACCAAGCTGTTCGGGGGCCGGGTCATGGTCTTCCGGTCGCCGAACGGGGGCGACGAGGCGCGTGACCTCCCGTTGATCCGGGCGCGGCTGGCCGGGCTGGCGCGGGTGGCCCTCGTGCCGGGGCGGGGGTTGGTCATCGTCGGACCGGGGCGCGAAGTGGAGCGGGGACAGGACATCACCCGCCGCCTCTGGCAGAACTGGCCGGGCTACCTCGCATTCCGGGTGTGCGCCGCCGGTTCCACGGCGTTCGAGCCGGGCTCGGTGCCGTTGTCCATGGCCCTGGCCAGCGTGGCGGCGGATACGGACCAGAACGGCGTGAGGGGGCTGACCCTGCACCTGGCCGGGCCCGCGGTCGGCCCGTTCGCCTACCTGACGGCATCCCATGTGGGCCGGACCCTGGCCATCCTGCTGAACGGGCGGGTGATTGCCTCACCCGTCATCACGGGCCCGATTCGCGGCGGAACCGCCCGCATCCAGTTCCCGGCCGGAAATATGCCACCTGAACTGCGCGACCTGGCGGGTGAGGTCTCCACCGCGCCGCTTTCGGCGGAATACCGGCCCGTCGCGAATGAAGAGGTCGGGCCATCGTGGCGGGACCCGCTGGGCGGGGGGGAATGAGCACCCGCACCGAAGAGGCCACCGAGGCGCGCATTGCCGTCAGGGTCATGTGGCGACTCCTGCCGTACCTCTTCCTCTGTTACACGATGAATTACATTGACCGGGTCAATGTGGGGTTTGCCGCACTGGAGATGAACGCGGCGCTGGGGTTCACTCCGCGGATCTTCGGCTGGGGTGCGGGCATGTTCTTCCTCGGCTATGTCTTCTTCGAGGTGCCCAGCAACCTCATCATGGATCGGGTGGGGGCGCGGCTGTGGATCGCCCGGATCATGGTGACCTGGGGGGTTATCACTTCGTGCACCGCGTTCGTTCACACGACCACTGGTTTCTTCTTGGTCCGGTTCCTCCTCGGCGTCGCCGAGGCGGGGTTCTTTCCAGGGATCATCTGGTACCTGACCTTCTGGATTCCCGAGCATCGGCGGGCGCGCGGGGCCGCGCTGTTCCTGACCTCGACCGCGCTGTCGGGCGTGATCGGCGGCCCGCTGGCGGGGATCATCCTGAAACTGGGCGGGGCCTACGGGCTGGCGGGGTGGCAGTGGCTCTTCCTGCTGGAGGGCATCCCCGCCGTCATCCTGGGCATCGTCACCTTCTTCTTTCTTGATGACCGGGTGGAGGACGCGCGGTGGCTCTCCGCCAAGGACCGGGTGTGGCTGGCCCGGCGGATCGCCCGGGAGCACGCCGCCAAGCACGCCCGGCACGGCTTCACCCTGCGCCGGGCGCTGACCGATGGCCGGGTGTGGCACCTCTGCCTGCTCTACTTCTCCATCATCATTTCCTTTTATGGAGTTGCGTTCTGGCTGCCTCAGATCACCAAGTCCTTCTCGGGCCTCTCCAACTCGCTGGTCGCCGCCTCGGCCGCCGGCCCGTTCCTGTGCGCCGCCATTGCCATGGTGATCAACGGCCGCCACTCCGATGCCACGGGTGAGCGCCGGTGGCATGTGGCCGGGCCGTGCCTGGTCGGCAGTGCCGGGCTCGCGGCGTCGGCATTCCTGCAGGACCAGCCGTGGGGCGCCTATGCCGCGCTGTGCGTGGCGGCCGGCGGCATCTGGTCCACCCTGGGGCCCTTCTGGAGCCTGCCCAGCGTCTTTCTTACCGGCACCGCCGCCGCGGGTGGCATCGCGCTCATCAACTCCATCGGCAACGCCGGCGGGTTCGTCGGCCCCTACGCCGTGGGCTTCATGAAGGACCTCACCGCCCACTACGCTGGCGGGCTCTTCTTCTTGTCCGCCACCCTGCTGGCCGCCTCCGGCCTCGCCCTCACCGTCCGGACGACGCGTTAGCGACTGCTTCGGCCCTGCCTCATCGCTGCGCACAGGGTGCGGCATGTGGTGGTGCGGATGCCCAGCCGTTTCAGGCCGCGGGCGAAGAGGGGGTTCATGAGGGTCTCCAGGTCAGAGGCCCGGCTCTTCCAGTCGGGGCAGATGGCGCGGGCTTCCGGCGTGTCGGCGGTGGGGTGGCACATCACATAGTGGAGGCCCGGCGGGAGAGCGTCCAGGATGCGGAGCGCGGCCTCCGGGCC
>JAHFSL010000074.1 GCA_023265785.1 Candidatus Coatesiibacteriota bacterium
TGTCCTACATGGTCCTCGCCTCGCAGTTCAACAGCTTCCTGGATCCCCTGACGGTGTTCATGGCCCTGCCGTTCAGCATCTCCGGCGCGTTCGTGGCCCTGCTGGCCGCCGGCCAGTCGGTCAACATCTACTCCTTCATCGGGCTCATCATGCTGATGGGCATCGTCAAGAAGAACTCGATCCTGCTGGTGGATTTCACCAACCAGGTCCGGGACCGGGCCGGGAAGAAGACCACGGTCCGCGCTGGGCTCCTGGAAGCCTGCCCGATCCGGCTCCGGCCCATCCTGATGACCTCCTCCGCCACGATCGCCGGCGCCCTGCCCGCTGCCCTGGCGTTCGGCCCCGGCGCCGAGGCCAGGAAACCGATGGCGGTGGCGGTCATCGGCGGAGTGTTCCTCTCGACCCTGCTCACGCTCTACGTCGTGCCGTGCGTCTATGTCTTCTTCGAATGGCTTTCGGCCAAGGTCCTGGGCGACCACCGGTGGGCGCAGGAGCCCACGGTGGCCTCCACCCGTCGCGGCGCTTCCCCGCTTCAAGGCCGCCTGCGGCGGGCCGTGGCCGTCGCCACGCCCACGGCCCTGCTCGCCCGCTTCCTCGACCGCTAACTAGGCGTTTTCGCGGGCGGGGAGCGGGAGGCGGGTGGCCTCCCGGAGCCGGTCGGCGTACCGGACGCGGGCCAGCGCCACGGCGGTCCGGCCCCGCTTGAGGCGCCGTGACCAGCCGCGGGCGAGCGGATGCCGGGACGGGCGAACCTGAGCGCGCACGCTGGCCACCCAGGCCTGGTAGCGGCGGCGCAGGGCGATCACGCGCAGGAGTGCACCCTCCAGCCGCGCCCGGCTGGCGCCGTACCGCGCCCAGAGCCGCTCCCGCCATTCGACGGAGTGTGCCTCCAGCCGGCGGCGAACCCGGGTCTCGTCCATCTCCATCCGGGCCCGGGTGATCGCATAGTCGGTCGCCCGGTTGAGGTTCCAGGCCAGCCCGAGGAACCGCAGGGTGTTGATCAGCCACTTGGACGGGTCCCAGTGGTACCACCGGATGCCGTTGCGGTAATCCGTCTGGAACGTGTGATGGAAGTTGTGATAACCCTCACCGAACGTGAACATCGCCAGGAAGGGGTTGTCCCGGGAGGTATCCCGGACGGAGTACGGCTGGAAGCCCCAGGCGTGCGCCGCGGAGTTGATGAGGAAGGTGCCGTGGTGGCAGGCCACCACGCGCAGGACGGCGCCCCACAGCAGGGCGCCGCCGGGCCGGCCGGTGAACAGGCTGACCACCAGCGGCACGCCGAAACTCATGCCCATCGTGATCGCGAGGTACCACCGGTGCTGCCACATGACCATCCGGTCGGCCTTGAGGTCGGGCGCATTGTCGTAGGTCCGCACGGGCCACGTCTTGTAAAAGATCCAGCCCATGTGGGCCCAGAAGATGCCCTTCATGATGTCGTAGGGATCCTTGTCGCTGTCCACGTACCGGTGGTGCAGGCGGTGGTCTGACGACCAGGAAATCGCGGAGTTCTCCACCGCGGTTGCCCCGAAGACGAGGTAGAGAAACTTGACCACGGGGTGGATCTCATAGGTCTTGTGGGAGAAGTACCGGTGGTACCCGGCCGTGATGGACATCCCCGTGGCCATGTACATCACGACAAAGAGCAGGAAATCCGCCCAGAAGAATCCGACATGGGTGAGGTACCAGCCCAGCCCGATGAACGCCACGAGCGGGGTGCCGATCAGGAACGGCGTGGTCACCCAGTCACGTTCCAGCGGGCGATCGGTTGCGTGGCTCATGGCACCTCCGGTGGGACTTCCCAATTGGATTTTACCATGAGCCTCACGCCCCGGTCAGACCTGGCAATGGGGACAGAAGACGGACGATCGGCCGCCCACGGTGGCTTCCTTGAGCCGTGTGTGACAGCGGGTGCAGGGCTCCCCGCTCCGGCCGTACACCTTGAGGTGCATCCCGTAGAGTCCCGGCCGGCCGAAGAGGTCCACGAAGGCCTCATCGAAGGAGGTCCCGCCCAGAGACACGGCCCGCGCCAGGAGATCACGGACGGCATGAAAGAGGTTCTTTTTCTCCGGAGGCGTGAGCGTGCCGGCGCCACGGGTCGGCTGCACCCGGGCCTCGTGCAGGATCTCGTCCGCGTAGACATTCCCGATGCCGGCCAGCATGTCCTGCTGGAGGAGAACCGCCTTGACCGCCCCGGCGCGGCCCGCGAACCCGGAGGCAAACTCCTCCCAGGACCGCGACCCGTCGAGCGGGTCATGGCCCACGCCCGCCAGCTCCCTCAAATCCGACAGGTCGGCGTCCCGGGCCAGCCGCACGAATCCGAACCGGCGGGGATCGCGGTACACCAGCATCCGCCCGTCCTCCAGCCCCACGGTCAGGTGGTGATGGCGCGGGGGCGGCGACACGGGCGGACACAGGAGGAGCTGGCCGCTCATGCCCAGGTGCACCAGCAGGGTCTGCCCGCCGTCAAAGGCCAACAGGAGGATCTTGCCCCGCCGGCCCACCCGGAGTAGACGGGCACCCGCCAGCCCGTCCTGGAGGTCACGCGCCGGCGTCCGGAAGACCGACGCGGGAACGGCCGTGACCCGCTCCCACACGGTCCCCGCCAGCGCGCCCTCAACCTGCCGCCGGAGCGTCTCAACCTCGGGAAGTTCCGGCATCCGCGGCCTCTAGAGGCGGACAGCAACCGTCATGAGGATGCCACCCAGCTCCTGGTCGGTCTCGGACTGGGGCGGCGTCACCGCAACCCGGCGGGCCGGATCCGAGACCCAGACCGCGTGGGCGCGGGTCCCGATCCCCAACTCCTTCACATAGGGCAGGGGAATCCGCAGGGCCGTGCCGGGGGGCGGTGCGGCGTCAAAGGCCGCACCGATGGCCCAGACCTCCCACCGGGACGGCGTCCCCGCGGCCGGCGGCATGACGAGCCCGGGAGGAAACGCCCCCGTGATTGAGAGTGTGGTGAAGACTGCCCGGGCCGAGGCCTCGTCCAGCCACCGGCGGTGCTCCAGGATCAGCCGGCACCCGCCCGGCGGTGGCGGCCTGACCGCCACGGGCGGGATTTCGCCGGCCCGCAAGGGCAGCCAGAGGATCGGAAGGGTCGTCGCGGGGCCCCCCGGATGCAGGGGGTCCCAGACGGTCCAGACCCCCGGACCCCGCGGCGGTGAGGCGTACACCACCGTGACGGGACCGCCATTGCACGACGGCCGCGCCGGAATGCCGGCCGCCCGGCAGAGCACCGTCAGCGCCCGCACGAGTTCGAACCCGTTGCCCGTGCCGGCCCGCAGGACCGATCCCGCATCGCGCCACTGGGCCGGGCCGGTGACGCCGCCGCCCTCCTCCACGAGATTGCGGGCGGCCCAGTCTCCGAGCGCCGCCAGCACGCGGCGCGTCTCGTGCCGCGCCTCCCGCGACAACGGCGCCAGCGCCGCCGCCAGGGCCCGTCCCACCGCCGGATCCCCGACGGGCAGGCCCGGCGCCGGCTTCAGGAACTCCCGCCGGCGAAACGAAAGCGACTCCCGGTCAATGCGCGCACCCGCGGGGATGGAGGGCCAGGCCGGAGGGCCGGCTTCGACCAGTGCCGCGACCCGAACCTCAAGGGGCACGGCCCGAACGGGAGCCGGCCACGCCCCCAGGAGGAGGGCCGCCGCGGCGGCGGTTGCCCGCCGCCGGCCTACCACCGGAAGGGCTCGCGCTGGCTGACGCCGGTGAAGTTCTGGCTCATCTCGCCCCCCAGGTACAGCTCCCCCTCGCCCAGGTAGTCCTTGGGCTTCGGGTCGTCGGGCAGGGCGAAGGCCCGCCGCTTGAGCGTGAACTTGTAGAACGAGCGGCGGTACTCCAGTTCCGCGGTCAGGCCCAGCGAGGTGCTCTGCTGGGTCTGCACCCCGGACACGCTGCGCTGGGACAGGGCCGCCGAGTCGAGCATGATGCCGTGCATGTTCAGGAAGAGATTGCGGGTGAGGGCCTTCCCGGCGGTGAATTCATTGTTCTGGAGCGTGCTGGCCACAAGCCCGGAGGAGGCGGCCGGCGAGCCACCCGCGGCCGTCCCGCCGGCGGCGCCGGTCGGGGCCGGGGCGCGGGCCTTGTGCTTGGCAACGTCCGATTTCCGCATGGACAGCGTGTCCAGGAAAAGCAATTTGCCGATCCGCGACAGCACCGCATTGACCACGGAGGTGGTCGCCGTCTGCTTGAGGTTCTGGACGGCCTCGGATCCGCCCTGCGTGGAGGCTGCCGGGGTGCCCGCCGTCGAGGTCAGGCGGTCAAACCCAAAGAGCGCGGAGTACAATCCCGCCCGATCCGGGATGAACGACACGGGCCGCGTCCGGGGGCCGGCGTCCGCGGCCCCCGGCGCGGCCGGGTCCGCCGCCCCCGCGGTCTTCTCGTCCGCGACTTCCACCTCGCCGTTGACGGTCTCGGGCTCGGCCTTGATGTCGAACCGGTATTTCAGGAATCCCTCTTGCGGCGGGTCGTTGGGACCCGGGGGGGTCAGCACGAGCCGAACCGCCATCTCGTCCACCAGGGCCGCGCCCTGCGGCGTGCTGAACATCTTGTCGTACAGCTCCGTCTCGGCGACCAGCGACACGTGGGCCTCCAGGTGCTCACCGGGCTGGAACTCGACCCGCTGGGCGAGGCCCGGCTCGTCCACCAGCTTGAATTCGACCGTATGCGCGAACGTGACCTTGCCGCCCGGCTCCAGGTCAAGGTGGCCGACCGCCCGGGTCTCATGGCCCGGTCGCACCTCCACCCCGATGAAGGACCCGTCCTTGACCTTCACATCCAGCGCCAGCATCTCCTCGGTCAGCCCCTGGGTCACGCCGCTCCGGCTGGTGTAGGACTTGAGGAATTTCTTGAAGGCATCCCGGTCCCCGAAGATGCTCTTGAATCCCTTGATGGCTCCCTTGGCCAGGAAGGAGGCGGGCTCGTAGGAAACCTTGCGGCCGAACGCGACCGTTCCCCGGAAGCTGAAATGCTTGCCGAACCACTCCGAAATCGGGCTGGGCTTGGCGGGCTCCCCGGGCTTGCCGCCCGTCGTTCTGGCCCCGCCCCGGCCGCCGCCGATGTAGGAAATCGTCCCGTCGGACAGGACCAGTTCCGCACCGCGGTCCGGATCCGGGCCCGTGAGGAGGGCGTCATCCTCGTTGGGTAGTTTGACGAGCCGGGCGAACAGCCGGGTCCGGATTTCCGCGACATCCTCCACGAGGAGCGGCAGGCCCTTGAGGTCCTTGGCCTTCCGCGACGCCGCGACCGTCTCGGTCGTCAGGTCCGCGGATGCCGGGAGCCAGCCGTTCATCCCGAACGAGCCGGTCAGGACCTGCCGCTGTTTGGCCACGCCCAGCTCAAAGAGGACATGCTCGGCCTCCCCATCCTTCATCCGGATGTTGACCTTCCAGAAGTCAAAGTCGCCGTCGAAGAATTTCTCCTTGAGTACCAGCTTTTTCCCCTCGCCCGTCAACTCCAGCTTCGACCAGACGGGCAGGGAGGCGGTGCCCCCGAGGTCCGCCACGAGGTCGAAGGACCCCTCGGACGAGGTGATGAGGTCGAACCGTTTCAGCAGGTCCAGCCGCGCCCGGTGCGCCTCCAGGTGCAGGCGGAGCGGGTCCTTGCCTTCCCCCGTAAAGGTGCCAACCGGAACCCGCCCTGACACCTGGATCATGCTCTGTTCCGGTCCCCATTCCAGTTCCAGCGGCTGGTTCTCGGGAACCTCCAGGGCCATGTGGGAAAAGATGAATCGGGGGATCCGGATCAGGTCGGCCACCGCGATGGTGCCGAACCGGATCGCCGACCCCACGGCCTCCACGACGATGGCGGGATCGCGCAGGGGCCCCTCGACCAGGATCCGGCCGGACACCCGCCCCTGGAGTCCGGCCGGCGGTTGAAGGCCGGAAATCGCGAACAGGACGGGGAGAAGTTCCCGGACCGTGACTTCGCCACCCTCAATCCGGGCGTCCTCGCCCAGCACGATGGTGCCGTGCAGGCCGACGCCCTTGGTCAGGGTCGCCCCGGTGACGGCAATCCGACCGGCGTCGAACCGGGCGGTGGCCTCCAGGTCCCCGGTGACGATGCCGTGCCCGGTCAACCCGGCGACCTTGACGCCCAGCGTGCCGGTGAATTTCCTGACCGGCCCCTTGAGCGCCGCGTCCAACTCGCCGGTCCCCGCAAACCGCTCGCCCACCGGTGACTTACCCACCGCAAATCCGGCGCCGCGCAACTGGAAGTCCAGGGTTGGCTCCCCCCCGGCGTTGAGGGCGGTGATGGCGCCCGACCCGCTGAAGGTTCCGTCCCAGAGCCCCGCCGAGAAGGACGTGAGCCGGACTTCGCTGATCGAATAGACCGCCTCGGCGGTCACGCGCTCCGCCATGGTTCCGGGCACCCCCATGGCGGGGGCGGTGAGGCGCCCGGCAAACACCGGGGCCCGTCCCGTCCCCGAGGCGGAGAATTCAAAGTTGAACGTCCCGGCCAGGGTCTCGGGCAGGCCCGGGGAGAGCGCCCGGAGGGCCTGGACGGGGACATTGTCCAGCCGCCCCTTCAACCGGAGGCGCCCCACGCCCAGGTTGCCCAAACTGCCCACCGCGTTCATCCGGCCGGCCAGGACGCGCGCTTCCAGGCTCTCCAGAGCGATGTCGCGGCCATCCAGCGACCCCGCAGCGGACGCCCCGGCGATCAGCTCCCGGCCGTGCAGGGAGAGGCTCCCCTCGTCCCAGACCAGCGAGCCGTGGCCCTCCGTCTTGTCGAACAGCTCGTCCGTCGTGATGAAGCCGCCCGCCACCTCCAGGTCCGCCTTGAGCCGCCCGCCCAGCCGAACCGGCAGGCCGGGGTCCATCAACCGCGCCAGGTCCGCGAGCTGACCGAGATCGAGGTTGGCGAGCGCCAGGTGCCCGTGGAAGTCCTTGAGCGTCATGTTGCAGTGCCCCGTGACGTCCACCTCGGACTCGGGCGCGAGGACGAACTTCAGCCCCCCCTCAATGGAGGGAAAATCGCGCAGGTCCAGCTTGGCGCCCAGCCGCCGGACCTCGGCCACCGGCTTGCCCCGCCGCGTGAGGACCACCGTGCCGCCCTTGATCTCGAACCAGGTGCGGGGGATGCTCGCGTTCGCCAGCCCGGGGGAAGCGCGTTCGCGCTCGCCCCGAGCCGGGCGATGGTCCCGCACCGGGAGCGCCTCCAGCGGAACCTCCACATACGGGGTCACTAGGACGACCCGCCGGATTGCCCGGGCCGGAGCCTTGTGATACCACAGGAGGGCGGGAAGCCAGAACTTGAACTCGATCTCCCCCAGCGACACCTGAGTCCCGGAATTCGCGTCCCGGGTGCGGGCGATCCGGATGCCCTTGACCGTCAGTGACGTGAACCAGGGATCCACCTCCCGCACGGTCACATCCCGGTCGAGCGCCGCCGAAATCCGCGTCCGCATGATCCCCGGCAGGGTGTGCTTGGCCCAGCGCCATGCGCCCCACATCACCAGGAGCGCCACCATGGTGGCCATGCCGACGGCGAGCGCTGACCGGGAACGCGACGTCGTAACGAAATTCATGGGTGCTTCGATTGTATCCCCTTCGCCAGCGCGGTCTGACGCAGGGCCCCGCCAAAATCGCCCATGATCCGGTTCAGCCGGGCCAGTTGGACCCGATCCGCCTTCCCGGCCATGAGGCGCGCCTCTTCCTGCAACAGCCGTTCCGCGCCCGGAAGCCACGCCTGCGGGACGGGGGCGTGGGGGCGCGGCTCGATCCGGTAAACATACCAGTACCCGGTCCAATCCTGCGGATCGGGCGGCCGCGCCAGGGACGCCCAGCGCCGCCACGTTCCGGCCCAGGCCGCAAACCACGCGTCGCCCACTTCCAGCCCGAGCGCAAGGGCGTGGCGGTGAAAGGCGCGGACCGGATTGTAGACCACCCAGCCGATATTGGCCTGCCGCAGGCTGATCCGCATCCGGCCCTCGTCGGGCACCGGGCCCGCCGCCGTGAACCACGCCGGCCGGCCGCACTCATTGTTGGCCAGCCAGGGCCGGGCCAGCCCCCATCCGTAGCCCTGCCCGACGATGAGGACCCGCTCGCGCCCCGGCGCCTCCCGGTTGATCCACGCCACCAGGTCGTCGTACGGGCCCAGCGCCGCCCGTCGCGCCGCGGCCGGAGCGACGGCGCCTGTCAGAATGTGCTCGGGCGGCACCCGGACTTCCCGCACCTGCACCACGAATGAAAGGGACCCGGCGAGGACGAACAGGGCGGCCAGCGCACCCGCCCCGCGGCGGCCGCCGGCGACGGACCACCACGCGGCGAGCGCGGGAACCACGGCCGGCAGGAGGTACCGGCCGAACTTCGGGGCCGGCAGGAGCCAGACCAGGGTGAACCCCAGCGCCTGGGCCGCCCACCGGCGGGTGACCGGGGGAAGGCCCGGCGCCAGCAGGAGAACGGGCATGAGATAGAGCAGGATGGTCCACGGCGAGAACCACATGGTGGTTGTGCCGCGCCAGAGTGCCCCCAGGAGCTCCGCCGCGCGCTGGTCCGGCCAGGTGGCGCTGACCTCCACGGAGGCCCAGGGCATGGAGCGCAGGAGGGTTGCCATGTTCCAGT
>JAHFSL010000075.1:0-1716 GCA_023265785.1 Candidatus Coatesiibacteriota bacterium
TCCGCGTCGGCCATGCGGTAGGCGTCCATGACCGGATAGGGCCGGCCGGTCATCCGCTCGATCTCGCCGAACACCTCGGGGATGACGGTCCGGGCGGCGTCCATGGCGAGGGACTGCTGTTTCTTGTTGTTGATCAGGTCGGGATCGTTCATGTAGGGACCAAAGGTTCCCGGGTGGTCCAGGTCCAGCGGACTGGGCGCGGCCGGGGGGGTCCCCAGGAACCGGCGCACCGGCACCAGGTCATCGAAGACCTCGATCCGGCGCTTCTGGTGGCTGGTGAAGAACCCGTCGTAGGCCACGATGACGGGCAGGCGGACCCGGGCATCCTCGCCGATCCGGATCGCCGCGAAGTTGAGGTCGTACACCGCCTGCGGGTCACGGGCCAGCAGGATGATCCAGCCCGTATTCAGCGCGAAGTACAGGTCCGAATGGTCCCCCCGGATGTCGAGCGGGCCCGAGACGGCCCGGCAGGCCAGGTTCAGGACCATGGGCACCCGGGTGCCGGATTGGACGGGGAGCTGTTCGAGCGCATACAGGAGGCCCTGGGAGCTCGTGACATTGAGGACCCGCCCGCCGCCCAGCGCGGCGCCGTAGCAGATGCCCGCCGCGCCATGCTCGCCGTCAGCCGGAATCATCATGATCTCGTGCTCGCCGTTGGCCTGCATCTTGGCCAGGTTCTCGGCGACTTCCGTGGAGGGGGTGATGGGGAAGTAGCCCATCAGGTGGTACCCGATGTCCCGCGCGGCGAGCGCGGCGGCCTCATTGCCGCTCCGGAACTCGAGCTTCTGGCGGACGAGGCCGGGGGGCGGCGGGGTGGGCGGCTTGCGGGCGGACCGGGCGGCGGCTTCGACGGGCGTCATGGAATCACCTCCGGGAAAAGTGGAATGCGAAGGGACGCCGCCAGTCCGGGCGTTTCCGCGGTCTTGGCCAGCGCGCCCGTGGGGCAGGATTCCACGCAACGCAGGCAGGCCTTGCAGTAGCGGTAGTCCACACCCTTGAGTTCCCGGGCGAATTTCGATCCGGGCGCCCCATCTCCCCAGGCCAGGCACAGGTCGGGGCACACCATGTCGCAGACGCCGCAGTGGATGCAGGCGGCGGCGTTGAAGACGGGCATCCAGCCCGTCCGCGACGGGGTGAGGTCGTTCCACGCGCTGTTGCCGGCCTGGGGGATGATGCCACCCTGGGGGGCGGTCTCGTAGCCCTGCAGGGGTTCGGCCCGCATGATCTTGAGGTCGCCCGTGGCTTTCCCGGGGTGGCCCAGGTCCACCAGTTCGGTGGCGCCGCGACGGAATGCCCGCTCGTTGGAGGCGACGGCCTCGGGGTGCTTGCCGGCGAATTCCTCCGAGAGTGCTTCCAGGACGGAGGCCCCGTTCAACTGCGGCACCACCGCCGTCAGCGTGCCGAGCAGGACGGCGTTGGGCCGGGATTTTTCCTCGTTGGCGATGCGCAGGGCGTCCACCCGGATGGCACGCGCCGTCTTTGGCAGGCGCGCCAATTCAGGCGGGGTCTCGCCGGGAGGCGCATTGAAGATGAAGATCCCGTTCGCCTTCAGCCCCGCGAAGATGGAGGGATTGCCCAGCAGGGCGGCGTGGAACACGACGATCACATCGGGCGACTCCACCGGTGCGCTCGTGCGGATCGGCCGGTCGGCGGGTCCGAGGCGGACGAAGGAGCGGATCGGCGAGCCCTTCTTCTCTGAACCATAGGAGGAGAAAT
>JAHFSL010000075.1:1726-8533 GCA_023265785.1 Candidatus Coatesiibacteriota bacterium
GAAATGGGCGCCGTTCAGCCCCATGCCCAGGACCGCCGCCGAGGCCAGGACCTGCCCCCCCGCATGCGCCCCCAACCCGCCGATGGACTCGAACCGGACCTCCAGCGAGTGGGCGGGCGCCGGGGCCGGCCCCGGGTGCCGCGATCGCACGGCCGGACTCACGACACGGCCCCGGTGGCGGCGGGTACGAGGGGGGCGAGCGCGGCCCAGTCCCCGTGCAGGAGCCACTGGTGAATTCCCGCCGCCGCTTTCCGGCCCGTCAGGACGGCGCGGCACACCAGGTCGGCGCCCAGGGTGCAGTCGCCGGCCGCGAACACGCCCGGCCGGGAGGTCGCGCCGGTCTCCGCGTTCACCAGGATGTTGCCGTCGGCATTCAGGTCCACGCCAAGCTCCCGGCCGACCCAGGAGGCATCCGGCCGGTAGCCGAAGGCCATGACCGCGGTGTGTGCGGGAACCTCCGTCTCACTCCCGGCCACGGGAGTGGGTCGGCGCCGGCCCTCGGCGTCCGGCTCGCCCAACGCCATGCGCTGGACCCGGATCGCGCGAACCCGGCCGTCCGCGCCCGCGAGGAAGGCGAGCGGGGAGACCAGGAACTCGAACTCGACGCCCTCCTCCTTCGCCATCTTCACTTCCTTCCGGCTCCCCGGCATGTTGCTTTCATCCCGCCGGTAGGCGATCCGGGCGCGCGTTGCGCCGCGCCGGATGGCCGTCCGCGCCGAATCCATGGCGGTGTCGCCCCCGCCGAGCACGACGACCTCCTGGCCGGCCACGCGCAGGCCGTCCGGGCCACCCCGGAGGAAATCGAGCGCCTGGACGACGCCCGGCAGGTCCCGGCCGGGCAGGTTGGGGACGACGGGACTCCAGGCGCCAATCGCGACAAAGACCGCGTCGAACAGGCCCGTGAAGAGGTCATCCACGGTCATGCGTTCGCCGATCCGCCACCCGCCCTCGAACCGGACCCCCGCATCGGTCAGGAGCTTCCACCGGTTCCGGACCACCTCCAGCGGCAGTTTGAATCCCGGGAGGCCGGAGGCCAGCAGGCCGCCGGGTTCCTCCAGGGCATCGTACACGACCACGTCATGCCCCCACCACCGGAACTGCTCCGCGGCGGCCATGCCGGCGGGACCCGACCCGATCACCGCCACGGTCCGCCCGGTGGCGGGTGCGGCCTGGAGGGGGATCTCGCCGTGCTCGTGGGCCCAGTCGTTGACGAACCGTTCCAGCGCGCCGATGGCGATGGCCTCATGTTTAATTCCCAGGGCGCACGAGCCCTCGCACAGGCGCTCCTGCGGGCAGACCCGGGAGCAGATTTCCGGCATGCTCGAGGTGGTCCGGGTCAGGGCGGCGGCCTCCGCAAACTTTTCCTCCTGGATCAGCTTGATCCAGGCCGGGATCAGGTTGTGGAGCGGGCACCCCTTGAGCGAGCACTGTGGCGTCTTGCACAGGATGCACCGCCTGGCCTCGGCCACGGCCTGCTCGGGCGTGAATCCTTGGGCAATCTCGCCGAACGAGGAGCGGCGGGAGGGTAGGTCGAGCACGGGCATCGGCTGGCGGGGGGCGACATTGGCGGCCATGGGGTACCTCCTGGGCTGATCTTGGTCACAGGATGGGCTGATTCGCCGTGGCCGACCATGATCCAGATCATGTCGGGATGATCCAGACCCCCCCGTGCCGGATGTCCATCGGCGTCAGAACCTGACCATGGTCATGGTTGCGGCGCGCCAGGTGGCGCAGGGTGGAACCGGGGAATCCCCGCGGGCGGGAGATCCCAAGACCCACCATAGAAAGGTATGCGACAAGGAGGTAGGGAACGATGGCTGACCTGGCGGCGCTCAAGACGGCGGTGTTGACGGGCAAGCGGGTGCAGGCGGAGGCGGCGGCGCGCGAGGCGCTCGACGCGGGCGCCGATCCCGGCGCGATGCTGTCGGAGGCGCTGATTCCGGCGATGAACGAGGTGGGGGTGAAATTCACCAACGGCGAATACTTCGTGCCCGAGATGCTCGTGGCCGCCAAGGCGATGAAGGCCGCCCTGGAGATCATCAAGCCCCGGCTGGCCGCCGGCGCCCTGGGGGCGGCGGGCAAGGTCGTGGTGGGCACGGTTCGCGGCGACCTCCACGACATCGGGAAGAACCTCGTCAAGGTGATGCTGGAGGGCGGCGGGTTTGAGGTGGTGGATGTGGGCGTGGACGCGGGCCCGGACAAGTTTGTCGAGGCCGTTCGCCAGCATCGTCCGCAGATCGTGGCCATGTCGGCCCTGCTCACGACCACCATGCTTTCGATGCCCGAGACCATCAAGGCCCTGGACACTGCGGGATTGCGTGCTGGCGTCAAGGTGATCATCGGGGGGGCGGCCACGACGGAGGCGTTCGCCAAGGAAATCCACGCCGACGGGTACGGGGCCGACGCCGCGCAGGCGGTGGCCCTCGCGCGCAGGCTGGCCGCCGCGCCGGCCTGACCCGGCGCCATGGACTTCGCGCGGCACAACGCCGAAGTCCGCCGGCTCTGGGCTGACTACCGGGCGGGTGTGCCGGGGCGCCCCCCCGTCACCTTCTCGATGAATTCGCGGATGATCCTGCTGGAGCCATCGCTCAACCCGCGCGGGATCACGCCCCGGCGGTTCTTCGAGGACCCGGCGGCGATGTGGGACATCGAGCTGGCGTTCCAGCGCTGGCTCCGCTCCGAGGTGGTTCAGGACGCGGAGATGGGGCCGCCGGCGGCGTGGGCCATCGCGCCGCAGTGGTTCAATGTCTATGACGCGGGATGGTTCGGGGCGGAGCTGTTCTACCCCCAGGACGATCTCCCCGACACCCGTCCCATGTTCCAGGAGCACAAGGAGCGGCTGTACCACACGCCACTGCCCGACCCCCTCCGCGGACACCTGATGGGCCGCGCGGTCGAGTTCCACCAGTACTTCGACGACCGGCGGAAGCGGGACGAGTTCGAGGGGCGGCCGGTGGGGCCGCCGTGGGGGGCCACCGGCTCCGATGGTCCGTTCACGGTCGCCTGCAACCTGCGCGGGGCGACGGAGTTGTGTGCGGACCTCCTCGAGGACCCGGGGTACGCCTACGACCTGTTGGAGTGGGTGACCGAGGGGCTGGTCCGGCGGATGCGCGCCTGGCGGACCATGACGGGATTCCCGCCTCCCGCGGCGGGTGAGTGGACCTGGTTTGCCGACGACTCCATCGCCCTGCTGTCTCCCGTGGCCTACCGCGAGCACATCCTCCCGCACCACCGGCGGCTCCTGCGCCTGTTCCGCGGCGAGGCCCGGCTGATGATGCACCTGTGCGGCCGGGCCTCCCACCAGTTCCGGACGCTGGTGGATGAATTGGGGGTGCAATCGTTTGAGGTGGGATTTCCGACCGACCTGGCAGCGGCCCGGGCGGCGCTGGGGCCCGACATCGAACTGATCGGCAATATCCATCCGATGCTCCTGCGCGATGGCCCCCCGGCGGCCATCGCCGCCGCCGTCCGGGCGGTCCTGGCGGGCGGGGCCGCGCGGGGCGGCCGGCTGATCCTCCGGGACGGGAACAACTGCGCACCCGGCACGCCGCCGGCCCACTTCGCGGCGATGCATGCGGCCGCCCGCGCCGCAGGGCCCGCGTGAGCCGGCCCGCGCGGATCCGGCTCAACCCCGTCGGGGAAACGGTCGAGGCCGCCCCGGGCTCCGCCCTCGCCGACGCGCTGGCCGCGGCGGGCGTCGAGTTTCCCTGCGGCGGCCGGGGTGCCTGCCGGGGCTGCCGGGTCCGCACGGACGGCGCGGCCCTGCCGGTCACGCCGGCGGACGAATTGAAACTTTCCGCCGCCGAGCGCGCGGCGGGCTGGCGGCTGGCCTGTCAGGCCCGGGTGCCCGGTGACCTCACGCTCGAACTGCGCCAGTGGGCCGGCGTCGTGCTGGCCGACGAGAGTCCGTTCGCCTTCGAGCCGGCGGACGGGCTGGGCCTTGCAGTGGATGTGGGGACGACGACGGTCGTGGCGCAACTGCTGGACCGGGCCACGGGCCGGGTCCTGGGCACGCGCACCATGGTCAACCCGCAGGCGCGCTGGGGCGCCGATGTCATGAGCCGCCTGTGCTCGGCGCTCGCGCCGGCCGGGCGCGTCCGGCTGACCCTGGCGATCCGGGATGCCATTGGGAAAATGATCGAGTCCCTGCTGGAGGCCGCCCCGGGGGTGGCGCCGGTGACGGGAGCGGTCCTGGTGGGGAACACGGCCATGCACCACCTCTTTCTCGGCCACGATGTCACCCCGCTGGCGGGCATGCCGTTCGAGGCGCGGGAGCCGGGGCCCGGTCGCCTCTCGGGCGTGGACCTGGCGTGGCCCGCCCGGGCGCGCGGGGCGGAGGTGGTCTTCCTGCCTGTCCTCGGCGGATTTGTGGGAAGCGACATCCTCGCGGTCATCCTCGCGACGGGGCTGGGGACGCCCGGGGGGCCGGCGGCCGCCGCCGACCTGGGGACCAACGGGGAACTCGTCGTGCGGTTTGGCGACCGGATCTGGGTGGCTTCCACCGCCGCCGGCCCTGCGTTCGAGGGTGCGCGGATCGGGCAGGGCATGCGGGCCGCGGCCGGGGCCATTGACCGGGTTGAGGTGGAGGCGCGCGGGTTTCGGGCGCATGTGATCGGGGGCGGGGAGGCGCGCGGGTTGTGCGGCAGCGGGCTGGTGGACGCCGTGGCCTGCGGGCTGGCGCTGGGCGGCGTGGACGAGACGGGCCGCCTGCTGCACGGCCCCCTGGCCGTGGCGCCGGGGGTCGCGGTCAGCCAGAAGGACCTGCGCGAACTCCAGTTGGCCAAGGGGGCGATCGCCGCGGGCCTGCGCATCCTGGCGGAGGAGGCCGGGCTGGCGCCCTGGCCCGGCGGCCCGCTCTGGTTGGCGGGGGCGTTCGGGAACTCCCTGTCCGCGGACAGCGCCCGCCGGATCGGGCTCCTGCCGGACTGGGCCTCCGACGTGCGTCCGGCGGGCAATGCGGCCCTACTGGGCGCCAAGTTCGCGCTGGGGATGCCGGGCATGGGCCGGGCCGTGATTGAGACGCTCCTGCCCCGGATCACCCATGTCGCGCTCGAGCGCCGGCCCGATTTCCACGACCTGTTCGCCGAGGCGATGTTCCTGCCGGTGCCCGCCGGGGTGGGCGGGGGGACCGAAATCCGGTGACCCACCGGGAGCGGTACCTGGCCACGATGGAAGGCCGCCCGGCGGATCGGGCGCCCGACTATGAGTTCGGGGCGTGGGACCAGACCTACCCGCGCTGGCACGCCGAGGGCCTGCCCGCTACGGTGACCGGCTGTGATGAGGGCATCATGCGATGGTTCCACACCGACGAGGAGGAGTTCGGCATCGTGCCCTGGGTGGATGTCGGGCTGGTCCCCGGCTTCGCGTGGGAGGTGCTGGAAACACGCGGCGACCATGAAATCATGATCGACAACGACGGCGCGACGGTGGAGCGGATGCGCCCGGAGTTGGGGGCCTCGATCCCGCGGTATGTCCGGTATGCCATCGAGACCCGGCGGGACTGGGAGAGGATCCGCGACGGCCGCCTGCGCCTGGGCGATCCGCACCGCGTGCCCGCCAACCTGGATGCCGCCTGCGCGGCGTCGCACGGGGCGGAGTACCCCGTGGTGCTGGGCTCCGGCTCCCTGTACGGCTGGATCCGCAACTGGATGGGGGTCGAGCGGCTCTCCGAGACCCTCTACGAGGACCCGGCGTGGATCGAGGAGATGATGGAGCACCTCACGCTCCTGATGCTGGACGGTTACGCCCGGCTGGCCGGCCGGTGCCGGATTGACGCGTCGCACTGGTGGGAGGACATGTGTTTCAAGAACGGACCCCTGATGTCCCCGGCGATGGTGGCCCGCCTGATGGTCCCGCGGTACCGCCGGGTGACGGAGTTCCTGCGCCACGAATGCGGGTGCGACCACCACATGGTGGACTGCGACGGGCGGATCAACGACCTGGCGCGGCTGTGGCTGGAGGGCGGCGTCAACATCATGTTCCCGCTGGAGGTCCCGCACACCGACATGGCGGCGCTCGTCAGGGACCAGGCCGCGCACCGCTCCCCGGGCGGCGCCCGGATGGCCCTGCGCGGGGGGTTCGACAAGCGCGCGCTGATCGAGGGGCCCACCGCCATTGACCGCGAGTTCACCCGGCTGGCCCCGTTCCTGGCCGCCGGCGGGTTCATCCCGCACACGGACCACCGCGTCCCGCCGGATGTGTCGCTCGCGAACTACCGGTACTACCGCCGGACCAAGTGCGCCCTGCTGGGCAAGCCGTACCGGGAGGGCTGACGGCCATGGGCCCGGGCACCCTCGCCGAACGGCTGGCCCTGGGGCCGGTGCTCCTGGACGGCGCGATGGGCACCGAACTCATGCGCCGGGGCCTCCTGGCCGGGGAGCCGCCGGAAGGCTGGCTGTTGACCCGTCCGCATGTCATTTTCGGCGTGCACCACCGGTATGCCCTCGCGGGCGCCGAGGTGCTCTACACCTGCACCTTTGGCGCCAACCGGCTTGCGCTGGGCCGTCACGGGCTGGCGGACCGGACGGTGGCGATCAACCACAAGGCCGTCGAGGTGGCCCGCATGGCCGCCCGGGAGACCGGGGCGCTGGTCTTCGGCGACCTGGGGCCGACGGGGGACCTGCTGGAGCCCTATGGCGACCTGCCGCCGGCCCGCGCCCGCGAGGCCTTCGCCGAACAGGCGACCTTGCTCATGGCGGCGGGCGCGGATGGCCTCGTGGTCGAGAGCTTTGCGGACCCCGCCGAGGCCCTGCTCGCGGTGGCGGCGGCGCGCGGCGCCGGGGCCCGGTTCATTCTGGCCACGCTGTC
>JAHFSL010000469.1 GCA_023265785.1 Candidatus Coatesiibacteriota bacterium
CCCTTGAGCCGCGCCACCTCGCTGAAGACATGCCCCCATCCCACCGACCGGGCCGCCAGCCAGCAGACCAGCAGGAGCCCGAACGCCAGGACGACATACTGGATGTAGTCGGTGACGAGGTCGGAGACCATCCCGCCCGAAACGGTATAGAGCAGGGCCAGCGAGACCAGCGCCAGCATGACCCCGGTGAGCGCGGGGCCCGGGTGCATGCCGGTGACCGTCACGATGAACATGGATTCAGTCTTAAGGAACATGCCCATGTTCAGGATTCCGCCGAAGGCCAGCACGAGGCCGCCCAGGATCCGGGTCCGCCGACCGAACCGCTGTTCGTAGTACTCGGGGATCGTCAGGACGCCGGTGGCCCGCAGGCGCACGACGAGGAACCCCGTGAGCCCCACCAGGAGGGTCACGATCGCGGAAAGCACCGCGATGTGGAAGGCGGCGAACCCGCCCACGAACCCCTTCTGGGCGCTGTACATCACCGTGATGAGGCCCAATTCGGTGGAGGACATGCTGGCCACCGCCAGCGCGGTGCGCACCTTGCGCCCCGCCACGACAAAGTCGTCCATGGTGCGGACGAACGACCGGGCCACCACCCCCGCGCCCACCGAAATGATGAGGTAGACCACCACGATCCCCCAGTCCATGGGCGTCCAGTTGGTCCGGCCGAAGACCGCGGCGGCAGGCGTCACGCGGTTATCCTACCCCACACGGTCGGCAACGGCACCGCGGACAGCCCATCGCCGAACGGCAGGATGTCCTTCCCCAGGTAGAGGAGGATCCCCCGATGGAACCGCCGGCGCGCTTCCGCCTGAAGGCGGCGAAGCCCCTTGAAGTCGGCGCCATTCAGGGTGGCGGCATGCTTGATCTCGAACCCCGTCACCCGGCCGGAAGCCTCCTCGACCACCAAGTCAACCTCGTCGCCCGTGTGCGTTCGGAAATGGTGCATGGCCGGCGGGTCGTCCATCCAGTCCGCCTGCTTCATGAGTTCCAGAATGACGAACGTCTCGAGAAGCCTCCCCCGCAACCCGGCGTCGGCCGGGAGCCGCTCCGGTGATGCGCCCAGCAGGGATGACATGACTCCCGTATCGCCCAGAATCAGTTTCGGCGCCTTGACAAATTGCTGTCCACGGTTGGGTGACCATGCCGGCAGAAGATGGATCAGGAAGGTCGCCTCGAGCAGGGCCAGGTAGCGACGGAGCGTCGAATACGGCATGCCCAGGTCCCTTGAAATATCCGAGGCGCCCAGCGGCAGACCGGAGCGGGTGGCCAGGATCCCGAGCAGGCGGGGGAAGGAGGCGAGACCTTCAACGGCGGAAAGATCCCGGACATCACGCTGGAGCAATGTTCTGACGTATGCCGTGTGCCATGCCTGCCGCCGAGCCGCGGCAGGCCTCGCCCGTGGTTCCGGATATCCGCCCGCCAGCATCCGCCGGTGGATGTCGGAAACATCCGGCATGGCGGTTCCGTTCCGCATCGGGTCCCCGCCCATGGCCGCCACCAGGAACCCCTCTTTCCGGCCCTCGATTTCACCCTGCGAGAACGGCCGCAGCGTCAGCGCCTGCATGCGCCCCGCCAGCGAGTCGGCAATCCTGGGCGCAGTGAGCACGTTGGCCGACCCGGTCAGGAGAAACCTCCCCGGAGCCCGATGGCGATCCACCAGGGCCTTCAGGGGAAGGAAGAGCCCGGGCGCCCGCTGAACCTCGTCGAGGACCAGGGGTCCGTCACCCTGCGCCAGGAAGCCGGTCGGATCTGCCTGGACCGAGGCGAGGATTCCCGGATCGTCGAGGGTGAGGTACCGGGCGCGATGCGGGCCGGCCGCGATCCACCGGGCGAGCGTGCTCTTTCCGGTTTGGCGGGCGCCCTGCAGGAGGACCACGGGAGTGTCCTTCAGGGCCGCCAGGACGGCGGGGGTCAGGTGCCTGTGAATCATGGTTAAATCTTAACCATCATCCGGTGAACTTTCAACCACCAACCGGAAGGCGGGTGGGCTATCGCGACGGCTTGACGATCAGGGGGGCACGGCGCTCTTTCGCTGGGACGGTGTAGGCGCTCATTTCCTTCGCAGCACATACACCCGCTCACTCGGGAAATCGAGCGGGGTGAACTTCCAGTGGAGGCGGCGGAAGACCGGCTCCCATTTCGCCGCGTGGGACTCGCGCATCCCGACGCCCCGGCCGCCCAGCGATTTCGTCGGGAAGGAGACCGCGGCCACCGGGGACCGGATGGCCTTGAGGAGCCGCTCCCCTCCTTGAGGCTCCTGCCGGTCCAGCAGGGGCAGGGTCTTGAAGAGGAGGGTGAGATCCACGTCGGGCATCGGGGCCGCCAGCAGGTCGCGCGCATCGGCGGCCCCGTTGATGCCCTGCTGGACGAAGAATCCGGTCACCATCCCCGCCACCCGGCGGTCCAGGTCGAGGGCGATCCACCGCACCGCGCGCGACAACCCCGTCCAGGGCCAGGCGAACGGGTGCAGGCCGCAGGCCAGGTCGGCGATGGTCCGCGGACTCCCGGTTCGTTCGAAGAGCTTTTCGTAGAATCCCGGCAATTCCGGTAGCCGCTCGGCCGTCGAGGCGTGGCATTTGAGGATCTCCGCGCACGGGCCCTTGAGCATGTCCGTCTCGGCGCCCCGGCCGATCTCCCCCGCGATGCGCTGGGCCCGGTCCAGCCCCCGCGCCTCCAGGAACGCCCCGAAGGCCTCGTGCAATTTGCGCCGGGCCCAGGTCACGGCGTCGGCATCCTTCCGGAACCGGGCGGCGGCCCGGGTGGCG
>JAHFSL010000470.1 GCA_023265785.1 Candidatus Coatesiibacteriota bacterium
TACCGGCGCACCCTCGCCCTCGCACCCGGCCACCGCCAGGCCGCCGCTGAATTGGCGCGGCTGGAGGGCCGGTAGCGCGTGGGTCGCACCGACCGATTTATCCGGATCACGCTCCTGACCATGGCGGCGCTGGCCGCCCTGCTCTTCGCCCGGCAGGGTCGCGATGACAAGGCCATCGCAGGGATTGTGTGCTTGCTTGCGGTCGCCACCGCGGTGGCAACAGATCCGGCCCGGCTCGCGACACGCCGCTGGATTCCCGGCACAGGCCGCCTGATCACGCTCTGGCTGCTCGCGTTGGTACCGCTCGCCGGATACGCCATCATGCAGAAAACCGGCCATGACCCCATTGACGAAATGGCGAAGTTTCATTCCGCGGACCGACCTTTTGCCACCTTCGGAAACCCTGACTTCTTCGGTGCGTTCCTCGCGTTCCTCGTTCCAGTCCTGTGGGGCCTTACAGCTTCGCGTCCCCCCGAGAGAGGCCCGAGGCCATGGTCCGCTGCTTTTGTAGCCGTCATGCTCCTGTGGACGGGCAGTCGCGGCGCATGGCTTGGAGCCATCGTGGGGTGCGGGGTCTTTGCTGCGCAGACAATAACCCGTTCCAACATCCGGCAGATTAAGACTCTCGCCGGATGGTGGAGAATTGCCTTTTTCGTCCTCCTGGTTGGACTCGCTCTTGTAACACGGGTCTACCCGCTTGTTCGCCAAGCCTATCATCGGCGGACAGACCGACTGATGCTGTGGGAGGGAACAGCCCGGATGATCCAGGTCCATCCGGTCGCCGGGTGGGGCCCTGGCAAGTTCGCGTCCGAATATCCGCCGTTTGCGCCTCCGGCGTTCGCCCAACGGATGAAGGACGACAACACCTTCGCCGAGCACCCCCACTCCGAATACCTGCACCTGTGGGTCGAGACGGGCGCCCTCGGCCTCGGTCTCTTCCTCTGGATCGTTGCCGCCATCCTGTCTCAAGGGTTTGTGAGCGCTCGGGCCGGGCAACCATTGGCCGCTGGCGCGGTAGGTGGTCTGGTCGCCATCCTCGTCCACATCGCGGTGGACCGGAATTTCCGATTGGCCTCAACGGCAGTCCCGTTCTGGCTCACCGCCGCTTCGCTGTGGGCGATGCCGCGGGCCACCGCGTTTCCGGGGAGTGTCCGGCGATTTCCCTTCCCCATCCCGGCTCTGCTGATTACCGCACTCCTGGTGCTGGGCGCCTACTCCCTCCGCCCGCTGGCCGCCTCCATCCGGGTGGAACACGAGGGCGACTTCCTCAAGCAGGCGGCCGATGTGCCCGCTGCCGACCTGGAACGGCGGGGGGCCGCCATGAAGGGTGATCCCCAGTACTGGATCGCGCTGGGGAACGCGTGGGCGAAAGAGAAGAACTTTATGAAAGCCGCCGCCTCGTTTCGTGGGGCACTGGCGCTGGACCCCGCCCTCACCTCCGCCGCGAACAACCTGGGCAACTGCTGGTTCATGATGTCCCGGTTCGAGGAGGCCGGTGCGGTGTACCGGGGCATGCTCGTGCGCGACCCCCAGCACAAGGACGCGCGGTTCAACCTGGCGTTCACGTATTTCCACCAGCGGCGGATCAAGGAGGCGCTGGCGGAGCTGGCCATCCTCCTCCGGCAGGACCCGACCAACGCCAAGGCGCTGGCCCTGCGCGCCCAGCTCTCGCCGTGAACCTCATGAACCGCCCCGCGGCCCGGTGGGTGCTCGTTGCTGGTTGGGCGGGAACCCTGTTTGCGCTCTCGGCGCAGTCCAACCTGCCCACGCCGCCCGTGCCCGGATTCGACAAGTTCGAGCATGCGGGAGCCTACGGCCTCCTGGCGTTCCTGCTCGCCCGGGCCTGGTTCCCTTCCCTGCGGCCCCGGCCGGCCACCCACCGTTGGGCCCTCGTTGTATTGGTGACCTTCCTTTACGGGGTCTTCGACGAGGTCCACCAGGCCTTCGTCCCGTCCCGCAGTTGCGATCCGTGGGACGCCGTCGCCGACCTTTCCGGCGCGGTGCTGTGTGCGGCTATTGTGGGCGGACTGATGCGGAACACCCGCTGGCCCGCGCGAGTGGGGTTAGAATAGCCGCGCATGATCATCGGCATTCCCAAGGAGATCAAGCCGGATGAGTACCGGGCCGCCATCACTCCCGCAGGGGTGGACATGCTCACCAAGGCGGGCCATACGGTCCTGGTCGAGGCCTCGGCCACGATGGAGACCGGCATCTCGAATGACGACCTCAAGGCGGCGGGCGCCACGCTGGCCGCGACCCATGCCGAGGTCTTCGAGCGGGCCGACCTGATCGTCAAGGTGAAGGAGCCGATGCCAGCCGAATACGGCCTCTTCCGGCCCGGCCAGTGCCTGTTCACCTATCTGCACCTCGCCGCGGAACGACCGCTGACCGAGGTCCTGCTCAAGGCGAAGGTGTTCGGCATTGCCTATGAAACGGTCGAACTCCCCGGTAATCTCAAGCCCATCCTCACCCCCATGAGCGAGATCGCTGGCCGGATGTCCATTCAGGAGGGCGCCAAGTACCTGGAGCGGCCGCAGGGGGGTAAGGGCATTCTGCTGGGCGGTCTGCCGGGCGTGGCCCCGGCCAATGTCCTGATCTTCGGCGGCGGCGTCGTGGGCTCCTATGCGGCCCGGGTCGCGGCGGCGCTCGGCGCCCGCGTGACCGTCACCGATGTGAACCTCGCCCGCCTCCAGTACCTGGCCGACATCATGCCGGAGAATGTCACGACCATCCTGTCCAACCCCTACACGATCCGGGAACTCGTGCGC
>JAHFSL010000471.1 GCA_023265785.1 Candidatus Coatesiibacteriota bacterium
CTCAAGCCCGCGCTGGTGTTGGCGGGGCTGTTCCGGGGCATCGACACGATGAAGATCTTTGACCTGGTCTATATCCTGACCGGCGGCGGGCCCGGTGATGCCACCGTGACCTTGAGTCTCCTAACCTACCGGCAGGGGTTCCAGTTCTTCGACACGGGCCGGGCCAGCGCGCTCTCGATCCTCCTGCTGGTGATCGTGAACCTGCTGGCGACCGCGGCGCTGAAGCGGTCGCGGCCCGCGGGAACGGCCGCGGCATGAACCGGGTCGCCACCACCGTCCGCTGGCTGGCCATGGTCGCCGCCACGGCGTTCTTCGCCTTCCCGCTGTTCTGGATGCTGCTGACGGCGTTCAAGGCGCGGGTGGATGTGTTCGCCCCGACCCCCGTGTTCCTGTTCCGGCCGACCCTCGACAACTACTGGCTGGCGCTGACCGCCACCCCGTTTCCCCGCCACCTCCTGAACAGTTTCGCGGCGGCCATCGCCTCCACCGGGATCGCCCTGGCGCTGGGGGCCCCGTGCGCGCACGGGTTCGCCCGGCACGCCGCGTTCCGGGGCGCGCCGTCCCTCCTGTTCTGGGTGCTCTCGCTCCGCATGCTGCCTCCCGTCGCCCTGGCCGTCCCGTTCTACCTCGGGTTCGCCCGGTTGGGGATGCACGACTCATTGGCCGCCATCATGCTCCTGCACGCCGTGGCCAACACCGCGCTGGCGGTCTGGCTCCTCAAGGGGTTCTTCGAGGAGGTGCCCCGGGAACTGGAGGAGTCCGCCGCGCTGGAGGGCCTGCGGCCCTGGCGGGTGTTTCTCAACATCAGCCTGCCGCTGGCGGCGCCCGGGCTGGCGGCGACCGCGGTGCTCTGCCTCGTCACCTCCCTCAACGAGTTCCTCTTCGCGCTCGTGCTGACCGCCGACCGCGCGGTCACGGCGCCGGTGGGGCTCTCCAACTTCCAGAAGTATTTCGGGCTGGAGTGGGGCCAGTTTGCGGCGGCGGCCTCGCTGTTCGTGGCACCGCTCCTGATCTTCACCTGGGCGGTCCAGCCCCACCTCATTCGTGGGTTCGCGGTGGGCCAACGGAAGGCGGCGTAATGGCGAAGATCGAATTCAAGGAGGTCACCGTCCGCTACGGCGCGACCGACGCCGTCCGCCGGGTCTCGCTGGAGATCCCCGACGGGGCGTACTGCTGTCTGCTGGGGCCGTCGGGATGCGGGAAGACCTCGCTCCTGCGGGCGCTGGCCGGGTTCGTCCCGGTCGCCGGCGGTGAGGTCCTGCTGGACGGGACCAGGGTGAACGGGATCTACCCGGGCGACCGGAACCTGGCGATGATTTTCCAGAACTTCGCCCTGTATCCCCACCTCACCGTGCGGGCCAACTTCGAGTTCCCGCTTCGGGCGGCGGGTGAGCCCGCCGCCAAAATCGCGGCCCGCCTGGCGGCGGTCGCGGGGATGCTCGGGATGGAGGGCCTGCTGGACCGCTACCCGCGTGAGCTCTCCGGCGGCCAGCAACAGCGGGTGGCCATCGGCCGGGCGCTCATGCGCACCCCCCGCGCCTTCCTGCTCGACGAGCCGCTGGGCAACCTGGATGCCAAGCTCAAGGTGGGGATGCGGGCCAACCTGCGCGAACTGCACGACCAGGTGGGCGCGACCTTTGTCCATGTGACCCACGACCAGACCGAGGCGCTCGCGCTGGCCAACCTCCTCGTGGTCATGAACGAGGGGCGGATCGAGCAGGCCGGGCCGCCCGACGCCCTCTATGACCGGCCGGCCTCACTCTTCGTGGCGGGATTCGTGGGCTCGCCACCGATGAACCTGCTGGACGGCACGCTCGCGGAGGTTGGGCTGGTACCCACCTTCAAGGCCGCGGGGCTGGAGGTGGACCTGGCCACCGTTCCGGACCGCGAGCGGCTCCGTTCCCGCATGGGCAAGCGCATCCTGATGGGTATCCGTCCGGAGCACCTCGTCGTGGGGCTGGACTCGCCGGGGGGGTTGCGCGCGCGGGTGGTGGTGGAGGAGTTCGCGGGCCCGGAAGTCGTTCTGGATCTCCTGCTGGGGCCGCACGCCCTCAAGGTCCGGCTGGCGCGCGACACGGCTACCGGCCGGCGGCTGGCCGGTGCGGAAGTCCGGGTCGTCTTCCCGCCGGAGCGCCTGCTCTTCTTCGACCCTGAAACTGGCCGGCGTATTTTCTGACTAGTGCAGAGCCCCGCCGCGGGCGGGGGGCCAGAAGCGCTTGTAGGCGCGGCCGTAAACGGCCGTGAGGGGGACGAAGCCGAAGTAGCGGGAGTCCCGGCTGTTGTCCCGGTTGTCGCCCATCAGGAAAAGATTTCCCGGGGGCACCAGGGCGGGGGCGAACTCATCCCGGGACGGCACGGCCCCCGGCCGGGGCCCCCGGTGCACGGTATACGGCTCATCCAGGGCCCGGCCGTTGATGGAAACTCTGCCCCGGTGGAACGAAATGCGCTCGCCCGGGAGCCCGACCACCCGCTTGATGTAGTCCTGACCGGGGGCGTCGGGGGGCCGGAAAATGACGATGTCGCCCCGGTGCAGGTCGCGGGTCTGCCGGGCCCAGAGCCGGTCGTCAATCAGCAGGGTGGGCTCCATGGAGGATGAGGGGATCTCAAAGGACCGGACCACCCGGTCCTTGAACCAGGCCTCCCAGGGGGCCAGCCCGGCGATCCAGGCCGCCAGAGCGATGCCGGCCGCGGCCCGGGGCAGGGCGTGGGCGCGGGGGGGGCCGCCGGTCGCCCGCGAGCCGGCTCGCCAGCCGTGCAGGATG
>JAHFSL010000472.1 GCA_023265785.1 Candidatus Coatesiibacteriota bacterium
TGTGATGTCCTGGCCCGCGATCTTGTCGGCCAGGAACGGGAAGGACAGCCCGGCGAAATTGCTCCCGCCGCCCGCCGCCGCGATGACCGTGTCGGGCTTGGTCTCACCCGCCAGCGCCAATTGCTTGCGCGCCTCCTGCCCGATGACGGTCTGGTGGAGCATGACATGGTTCAGGACGCTCCCCAGTGCGTACCGCGAACTGCCGGTCGGATCGGTCACGGCGGCCTCCAGCGCCTCGGAGATGGCAATGCCCAGACTGCCGGGATGGTTGGGGTCGGCGGCCAGGAAGCCCTGCCCCACCTTCGTCTCCTTGCTGGGGCTGGCCACGCAGGTCGCCCCGTAGGTGGTCATCAGGTCGCGGCGCGCGGGCTTCTGGTCGTAGCTGACACGCACCATGAACACCTTGCACTCCAGCCCGACCAGCTTGCAGGCGTACGCGAGCGCACTGCCCCACTGGCCCGCACCGGTCTCGGTGCACAGCCGCTTGATCCCGAACTGCTTGTTGAACCAGGCCTGCGCCACGGCCGTGTTGGGTTTGTGACTGCCGGCGGGGCTGACACTCTCGTCCTTGTAATAGATCCTGGCCGGCGTGCCCAGGTGCCGCTCCAGCCAGACGGCGCGGCGCAGGGGCGTGGGGCGCCAGCGCGAAAGCAGTTCGAGCACTTCGGCGGGGATGTCAATCCAGCGCTTGGTCGAGACCTCCTGCTCGATCAGGTTGCCCGGGAAGACGGGCGCGAGCATCTCGGGCTTGACCGGCTGGCCGTCGGGGCCCAGCGGCGGCAGGGGCGGGTTCGGCAGGTCCGCGGCGAGGTTGTACCACTGCCGGGGGATCTCGGACAAATTGAGATCAAAGCGCGCCTGCTGCACTTGGGGCCTCCTTGACCGGACTTCAGGCCGTACCGCGGCCCGCCGGAAGGTCCAGTCTAGGGGCGCCCCGGCGGGCGCCGTATGACCGCGGTCAGGACGCTTCGGCGAACTTCCTGATCTTGGCCTTGGCCCGCAGGGCCGCCAGCCAGGCGTCGTAGGCCGCGCGCTGTTTGCGCGCCAGCAGGACGGGCTCCACGATGGCCCGGTCCTTCAGGAACCCGGCCTCGGCGGCGCGCAGGTGTTTCTCATCCACCAGCTTGGCGATGACCCACCCCTCGTCGGTCTCAATGACCTCGGAGACCTCCCCGGGCTCGATGCCGGACAGCGCCTTGATGAGTTCTTCCGCCTGCTTGACCGAGAGGCCCGCCGGGGGCGCACCGTCGCGCGGCTTGCGCCACTGGTCCCAGTCGAACCAGCCGGTCGCCACGGTCTTCCGGCCCACGGCGGCGGCGATCTTGCCCAGGTCCTTCTCGGTCTTGGCCAGCCAGCCGGCGCGGGTCACTTCCTCGCCCAACGCGCGCTTCGCCTTGGCGGTCAGCATCCGGTCGCGGATCTTCCCCTTGACCTCGTCAAACCCGGGCCTCTCCTCGCGCTGGTGGTCGTCGCACTTGATGAGGTGGAACCCGAATTTCGTCTGGAAGACCTCGCTCATCCTTTTCGCGCCCAGCTTGAACACCACGGCGTCATACTCGGGGATCAACTCGCCCTTGACGCGCCAGCCCAGGTCGCCGCCGCGCGGCGCCGTGTTGGCATCATCGGACTTGCGCCGGGCGACATCAGCGAAATCCGCGCCGCCCTTCAGTTCCGCCAGGATGGACTCCATCTTGGCCTTGGCCTGGGCGGCGGCCTCCGGCCCGGCCTGCGGGTTGGCCGCGACAACGATGTGCCGGATCCGGACCTTCTCCTGCTTCTCGAACTCCTTGCGGTTGGCATTCCAGTATTCCTTGACTTCGTCGGCGGTCACCGCCTGTTTGGCCTTCGCCTCGGCCAGCGGGAACCGGACCAGTTCGGCCTTCATCCGGCGGTGCCAGCGCAGGTACTCGAGCCAGAGTTCCAGGTCGGTCACCCGGACGGCCTCGCGGTAGAACGCCTCCAGCCGGCCCGCGGACATGGCGCGGGACTGCTCCATCTCGAAGAGGTCGGGGGACACCCCCAGCCGGTTCAGCGCGGCCTGGTACCGGAGGGCCTCGAACTGGCCCTGCGGATTCATGAAGACGGGCATCTGCTTGATGGCGGCGTCCACCTCGGCCTTGGAGACCGCGTAGTTCAGCCGGCGCGATTCCTGCCAGATGAGGGTCTGGTCCACGAGCCGGTCGGCGACGATGCCGCGCAGGGCCTTCTCGTCGCCCTCGTTCATGCTGGCCCGCATCGGCTGCCAGGTGCCCTCGAGCTCCTGGTTGTAGATCATCCAGAACTCCTGCGAGGACACCTTCTCCCCGTTGACCGTGGCGGCCGACCCGCCGCCGCCGCCAAACTTGCCCTTCATCCCGAAGCCGATGACGGTAAAGGTGAGGAAGGTCACGAGCAGGAGCGCGAAGATCGCCTTGGAGACATGGCCCCGCAGGTAGGTCATCATGGGAGTGTCATATTACCAGAGGGCCAGCGGGCCCTTCCCGGCGCTCCGCGGCCGGCCGGCGGGGCGGGCCGGCAGGACACCCTTGTGCGGGTGCTCCCCGGCCACCTCGTCCTCCGGGGCAGGGCGCGGAAACAGCCGGTGGATCAGTTCGTCGGCCCGGGCCGTGGACGCGCCGCGGGTGCGGGCATAGAACGACACGCTCTTGTCGGAGGTCACCAGGAGGATGTCGGAGGGCCGGGTGGACTCATCCAGCATCCGGCGGATGAGGTCGTCCGCCTCCACCCCCCGCGGGGAGTACCGGACCGCGATGG
>JAHFSL010000076.1 GCA_023265785.1 Candidatus Coatesiibacteriota bacterium
CGCCCCAGGACCCCTGCCAGCGTTCCATCGTGTCATCCGGGTGGTCGGGGACGGCCAGGATGGGCCACTGCCCCCAGCCGATCGGCAGGATGCCGATCTCCAGCCGGTCCCGGATGGGGAAGGCCGCCTCGGTGCCCCCGGAGAGCCGGACCACATACTCGGCGCACGGCTCACCCACAGGCTTGCCGGTGGGGATGTTTGACTCAAGGAGGCGGTGGGCGAAGATGAGGTGGGTTGCGGTCTTGCCGACGGTGATCGTCACCGGCGCACTTCCGGCCGTACCGCCTGCTACCAGAAGGCGGGCGCGATCCGCTTGGCCGCCGAACTGGAATGGGAGTCCGTGTAGGGATCTTTCACCACCTGGAATGGGCGATTCGAGTCCCGCCCCCGCCTGATCGGTGGTGAGGAAGGCGGAGAGGTCGAGCGGCTCGTAGTCGGGAGAAGGTTCTTTCACTTGTCGAGCAGAGCCTCCAGTTTGGCCGGGTCGGTGACCGGGAGGTCGCACGTCCGGTCCACGCACAGGAAGGCGGCGGGGCGGCCGTCAGGAGGATGGATGTCATGCAGGACGGCGAATGTCTCCGCTAGCGCGGCCTGACCGGCGCCCCCGTCGGCGCTGATGACGGCGATCTCGGGCAGGAAGCGGCCCGCGGCGGCCCGCCGCAGGGCCAGGGTCGCGGGCGCCTCCGGCGGCCCCGCGAGAATCAACTGCCGGTGCCGGGTGAGGGTCAGGCACGCGGCGGCGAGCAGGAGGGGCTGGGCGTACACCGAGGACCCCATCCGGCTGACCGACCAGGCCAGGTGGCGGTCCGCGGCCTCCCGGAAGGACGCCCGGCCGGTGAGCGCGGCGAGCCGTACAAGATTGAGGGCCGCCACCGAGTTTCCGGCCGGTTCGGCGCCATCGTAATCGTCCTTGGCCCGGGCCAGCAGGAGGGGATCGTCACCCGCCCCGGTGGTCCAATAACCCCCGCGCGGGTCGGCAAAGAGTTCCTCCTGCCGCTCCTGCAACTTGAGCGCTCCGGCGAGCCATTTCCACTCACCCGTCGCTTCGTACAGGTCGAGCAGGCCGCCCACCATGTTGGCGTGGTCGTCCAGCATCCCGCCGATGGCGGCGTCGCCATCGCGCCAGCGCCGCAGGAGGCGGCCGTCGGGGTGGCGGGTGAGCCGGTTGAACACGAAGGACGCCGCCTGGCGCGCGGCTTCGAGGTACCGCGGCTCGCCCAGTGCCGCGCCGACCCGGGCCAGAGCCCCCAGCAGGAGCCCGTTCCAGGAGGCGAGGACCTTGTCGTCCAGGTGGGGACGCGGCCGCTTGCCGCGCGCCGCCAGCAGGAGGGTGCGGGCGTGCGCGAGCCGGCCGGCCACGACGGGTACCGTGACCTTGAACTTCGCGGCCAACTCCGCATCCGACAGCGCACGGAACAGGACATTGCGCCCGGCCAATTCCCCCTGCGGGTCATGCTCGGCATTGCCCGCGGGCTCCACCCCGTAGGCCGCCGCGAACAGTTCACCATCGGCTTCCCCCAGGACGCGGTCCAGTTCCTCCCGGGTCCAGACATAGAACGCGCCCTCCCGCTTTTCGGCCGGGTGCACCGCATCCTCCGCGCTGTCGGCATCCTCCGCCGACCGGAACCCGCCCTCCGCCGGTCCCATGTCACGCAGGCAGTACTCCAGCGTGTCCCGCAGGGTTTGTTCGAACAGGGGGTCGCGGGTCAGTTGCCACCCTTCCAGGTAGGCGGCGGCCAATTGTGCCTGGTCGTAGAGCATCTTTTCGAAGTGGGGAACATGCCAGTGGTCGTCCACGGCGTACCGGTGGAATCCGCCGCCGAGCTGGTCGTGCATCCCCCCGGCCGCCATGTGGCGCAGCGTGGACAGGACCATCTCCCGGGCGCCGCTGGACCCGAAGGCGCGGTCATACCGGAGGAGGAAGGAAAGCGTCACGGGACGGGGGAACTTCGGTTCCCCGCCAAACCCCCCGTGGTCCCGGTCGAAGGAGCGCTGGAGGGAGGCCAGCCCGGCATCGCAGGCCGCCCGGAGCAGGGCCCGGTTCGGCGGAAGGGCCGCCGGGGCGGATTCATGGGTTCCCGCCAGCATCCGGCCGGCATCACCGGCCGCCTCGGTGATCCGGGTGCGGTCGTGCACCCACAGGTCGGCGAGCCGCGAAAGAACACCGCGGAAATCCGCCGGGGGGAAGTAGGTGCCCGCGAAAAAGGGTTGGCGATCGGGGGTCAGCCACACGGACATGGGCCATCCGCCCCGGCCCGTGGCCGCCTGGGTGTATCCCATGTAGAGGGCATCCACATCGGGGCGTTCCTCCCGGTCCACCTTGATGGCGATGTAATCCCGGTTGAGCAGTGCCGCCAGCCCGGCATCCTCGAAGGACTCGTGCTCCATGACATGGCACCAGTGGCAGGTGGAGTATCCCACCGAGAGGAACACCGGCCGATCCGCCTTGCGGGCGGCGGCAAAGGCCTCCTCGCCCCACGGGTACCAGTCCACGGGATTCCGGGCATGCTGGAGGAGGTACGGGCTCTTTTCCCGAGCGAGCCGATTCTCATGCCCCGCGGCCCCGGCCGGCGCTCCCGTCGCCATCAGCAGGCCAACGGCGATGCAGGGCAGCCGGCCGGGCACAACGTGGTTACTTCGGCAGGACGAGGAGCTGGCCCCCGATGTGCGCCGGGTGCAGGTGGCAGAACAGGGAGTGGATGCCGGGCTTGTCCGCGATGAATTCGATCACCTCGGTCTTCCCCGATTCGATCTCCTTGCGGATGCCGAAATCCGGGACCGAGAACCCGTGCACCTTCGGCTCGCTCATGATCTTGTTCGTCACCGTCAGCTTGATGCGCTCGCCCTGGTAGCAGATGAGCGTGCCGGGCGTCCAGAACTTGGAGCCCTGGTACTCGGTGCCGATGAGGGTGAACGCCCGCGTGACGGGTTCCGCCGCGACCGGGGCGGCGGGAATAGGGGCCGGGCCCTGCCCGGTGGTGGGCGTGGCGGCGTGGGCGGGGGAGAGGCGGCCCGAGGCCAGGCCGAATCCGAGCACGGCGCCGGCGGCAAGACCGAGAGTGAAACGGGCGAAACGCATGGGGTCCTCCTTGACGGATCGGTTACTGGTGTTGCAGGTAGGTCTCGGCATTCTGGCGGGTCACAACGTCCATGGGGGTCTCCACGGTCCGCGGCACGGTACGGCCGGCGAGGTGCTTGAGCATTGTGTCCACCACGGCCGCACCCATCTTGCGCGGGTACACCCCGAGGGTGGCGGTCATGTCCCCCGCCTTGATCGCTGCGATGGCGTTCGGATTGCCGTCAATCCCCAGGAACACCATGCCATGCTTCCGGTGGGCCTTTGCGGCGGCCGCGGCACCCAGGGCCATTTCGTCACTGCACCCGAAGACGAGGGCGAGGTCGGGCCGGCGCTGGAGCATGTTCTCGGTGACGGCCATGGCCTTGCCCCGCTCCCAGTCCGCGGGCTGGGAGCCCGCGATGACGATGCCCGGGTGCTTCTCCAGTTCCAGCCCCTCGCGGAACCCCGCGGTGCGTTCCCGGGTGTGGTAGCCGGGAATGCCCTCGAGGATGAGGATGGTGCCGCGGCCTTTCAGCGCCCGCACGGCATATTCACCCATCAGCCGGGCGCCCTTGCGCTGGTTGTAGCCGATGTAGGCGGTCACCTCGCCGCCCGGCAGGGGCTCGAGGGAGTTGTGGATGAAGAAGGGGATATGGGCCGCATTGGCCTTGCGGACGGCGGGCACGATGGCCTCGTTGCCGATGGCGCACACGCTGATGGCGTCCAGCTTCTGGGTGATCAGGTCTTCCACGATCCGGACCTGCTCCGCGAAATCGGTTTCCCGGGGTGGGGAAGGGTGCAGGAGCCCCAGGTGGTGCCGACCCGCCGCGGCCTGCGCGCCCGCGTCAACTTGCACATGGAAGGGGCTGATCAAGCCCGGGGGCACGACCGCGAGGCGGACATCCTTCGCGACCGCCGTCCCGGCCATCACCGCCGCGATTCCGATGCGAACCAGAAGAACCATGCCGACCTCCTGTCAGGACCGCCGGCCGGGCCGGATCCGGTCCGCCAGCACGGCCCCAAGGATGATACTGCCGATCGCCACCCGCTGCCAATATGACGAGACGTTCAGCAGGTTGAGGCCGTTGCGGACCACGCCCATGACCAGCGCGCCCAGCAGGGCTCCCGGCACCGTGCCGGTCCCGCCGGCCAGGCTGGCCCCGCCCATGACCGCGGCCGCGATGGCGTCCAGTTCGTACCCGTCGCCGGCCTGCGGCTCGGCGGAGTCCAGCCGGGCGGCCAGGAGAAGCCCGGCGGCACCCGCGCATGCACCGCTGATGGCGTACTGGGCGGTCCGGCAGGCCGCGACGGGGACGCCGGACAGCCGGGCGGCCTCCGCATTGCCGCCCGTGGCGTGGACCGCGCGGCCGAATCGCGTGCGTGTCAGAACGACGTGCAGGAGCGCCACGATCGCCGCCATGGCCCACACCATGACGGCCACGCCGTCGACCCGGCCCTCGGCCAGCCAGCGGAACGCCGGCGGGAAGGTGAACAGCGGGGCGCCGCCCAGCCAGACATAGGTCAGCCCGCGCGCAATGCCCATCGTGCCCAGGGTGGCGATGAACGGGGGCAGGCCCAGCCCCGCGATGAGCCCGCCGTTCGCCGCACCCGCCAGCGCGCCGGCCGCGAGCCCCACGGCGCAGGCGATCGGCACGGCCAGGCCGCCCTTGAGCGCGCCGGCCGCCAGCGCCGCGGCCAGTGCGAGGACGGAACCCACGGAGAGGTCAATCCCGCCGCCGATGATCACGACCGTACTGCCCGCCGCGAGGACGGCCGTGACACAGACCTGGGACAGGATATTGGTGAGGTTCCCCGCCGACAGAAACGGGTCGCCGGGCAGGGACCAGTGCGACACCAACGCCATGGTCCCCGCCACCAGCAGGAGCGCCCAGGCTGCCCCGAGCTCGCGCCTCAACGCGCGGCCAGGCCCATGGCGTGGCGCATCACGGTGCGCGGGGTGGCCCGGGCCCGGGGGAGGTCCGCCACAATCCGGCCGGCCCGCATGACCGCCACCCGGTGCGCGAGCCCAAGCACCTCGGTCAGGTCGGAGGAGATCAGGAGGATGCCCGCCCCCCGGCGGGCGAGCCCGGTGATCAGCCGGTAGACCTCGGATCGGGCTCCCACATCAATGCCGCGGGTGGGCTCGTCAAAGATGATCACCCGGGGGGACACGGCCAGCCACTTCGCCAGCACCAGCTTCTGCTGGTTGCCGCCGGAGAGGTTGCGCGCCGCCTGGTCCAACCCCGGCGTCCGGACCCGCAGGCGGCTGACCAGCCCCCCGACGAGCCGCCGTTCCGCGCGCGACCTCATGAAGCCCCAGCGCGACAGCCGGTCCAGCGAGGTGAGCGATCCGTTATGCAGGACGGAGAGCCCGAGGACGAGCCCCTGGGCTTTGCGGTCCTCGGGCAGGAGGACCAGCCCCCGGCGGCGGGCGGCCGCGGGGGAGGTCGGGATGAAGGGTACCCCGGCGAGGGTGACGGTCCCGGTGGCCGGGCGCTCCGCGCCGATGAGTCCGCGCGCCAGTTCCGTGCGGCCCGAGCCGATCAGCCCGGCCAGCCCGAGGATTTCGCCGCGCCGGATGCGCAGGGTCACCGGGCCGTAGGCGCCGGGGCGGGCAAGCGCCTGGACCCCCAGCGCCTCCCGGGTTCCCGGCCGGGGAAGCGGGGGAAAGAGCCGGGCGATCCGGCGTCCCACCATCAGGGTGACCAGCCGCTGGTCGGACATCCGGCGCAGGGGCCCCGTGCCGGCCAGCCGGCCATCCCGCAGGACGGTGACCGTGTCGCCGATGGCCCGCGCCTCGTCGAGCCGGTGGGTGATGTAGATGATGCTGACCCCTTCCCGGCGCAGGGACCGGATCACCCTGAAGAGCGCCGTCGTCTCGCGCCCCGTGAGCGGCGAGGTGGGCTCGTCCATGATGATCAGCCGCGCGTCGAGCGAGAGCGCCCGGGAAATCTCCACCAACTGCTGTTGGGCGACCGCCAGGTCGGTCACGCGCGCTGACGGCGGAAAAGCGGCTCCCAGCCGCCGGAGCAGGACCCCGGCGGCGCGTTCCATCGCGGCGCGGCGGATGAATCCGAGGCGCGCGGGTTCCCGCCCCAGGAAGATGTTCTCGGCGGCGGTGAGGTGCGGGACGAGCATCGTTTCCTGGTGGATCATCGCGATGCCCAGCCGGCGGGCGGCCAGGGGGGTGGGAATCTCCACCGGCCGGCCGCCGAGGCGGATCTCCCCGGCATCCCGCGGGTGCGCGCCGGCGAGGATCTTCATGAGCGTGGACTTGCCCGCGCCGTTCTCGCCCAGGAGGAGGTGGACCTCACCGCGTCGGACCGTGAGGTGAACTCTGTCCAGCGCCATCACTCCCGGGAACCGCTTCCCGATCCCGCGCAGCTCGAGCAGGGGGGCGGCGCGTGATCTCATGGCGTGCGGTAGGATTGTATAGGACCTTGCGGGGTGTAGCGCAGTGGTAGCGCGCCTGCCTTGGGCGCAGGAGGCCGCAGGTTCAATTCCTGCCACCCCGACCATCCTTTTTCCGTCTTGTGCGGCCGTAGGCCCTGGAGGGCCTGCGGCCTGGTTCGGGATGTTTCATTGACTTGTGCGGCCGTAGCTCAACTGGAAGAGCAACCGGTTTCTACCCGGTTGGTTGGGGGTTCGAGTCCCTCCGGCCGTGGTCCTCTTAATTCACGGTGACGCGGAAACACAGGCATCCGGTCGTGTTGACGCCCACGATGGGAACGGTCCACCGCAACCAGCGGGTGGCCGCGACCGGATTAGCCTCGGTCAACGCGGCCGGCGGGACGACCGAGGTCGCCGTGGAGTAGGCCACGCGGGGCAGGGTCCCCGCCGTATTCCCGCAATCCAGCGCCGAGGTCCCCGCCTCGGGGACGAAGGTGGTGCCGCGCGGGACGGCATCCGTGATGACGAAGGTGAATCCCGATGCGGAGGAGTAGTTGCTCCAGCACAGCCGGAATTGCACGGTGTCGCCCGAGGCGCCGACGCTGAGCCGGGGCTCCTTGGTCAGCCTGATTTCGGCGCCCACCACCATGATGGTCGCGAGTCCGACGATGGAGCCGTCCGTGACGTCGGCGGCGATCAGGCTCTGCAGGCCCAGCCGATTGAACACGACATTCATGAAGATCGCGACCCCATTTTCATTGGGCACGCTGCTGCACGGACCCGCTGACGAGGACCAGGTGAAGTTGTACAGGTCCATGGCGAACCCTTCGAGTTTTGCCGACGTGTCGGTGGCGGTGAAGGTGGAGGTCCCGCAATAGTCGGTCTTGGTTCCGCCGCCATTGTCCATCACCACGATCGTGATCCAGAACGGTTGGCCCGAGAACACCACGGGCGGAGCGATGATTTGGTAGTACACTCCGACCTGGAGGAAGGGCGCGGTATAGAACTTCTGGGCGATCTCGCAATGGATGTACTGGGCCATGACATCCCCGGGGTTACCCGCGAGCAGGACGTTGAACCGGTGATTGTTCGGCTCGATCGCCGTATTGAAGTAGGACACGCACTGGTCGGGTCCATTCGTGGTGTACGTCGAGGTGAATCCCGCGCTGGACGTCTGATTGATCACCATGGTGGTCTTGGGGCAGAAGATGTTCACGGTCTGGATGGAGGAGGCGCCGCATTCCCGGTCCGTCCGCGGCGTATGGAGCCAGAACTCCCTGCCGGCCTGCTTGCCGGGAAGGCCTCCGGCATCCTTGGAGGCGTTGAGCAGGGATCCGCCGGAATACCCGTCATAAATCTCCGGTCCGCCGGCGATGATCTGGACGGGCCCACCGGAAAGCAGTTTGACCTTGGTGAGCCGTCCCTGAGGATCATAGATGATCGGATTGGTGGGTCCGGCGAGCCCAAAATCAATCGTGCGAATGCCCAGTGATGACCAGCCCCCGGCATTCCCCGACAACTGGAGCGGAACAAACGGACCCAGGCCTCCGGAGGGATTTTCCCCGGCCGGGTCGAACGTCATGTACCGGAAGATTTCGACCGTCGCCTTGGTGGCGCCCACGTTGCCGATCAGTGGTCCGTTCACACCGGGGAGGCCTCCGTTGTTGTGGCCGAAGACCCAGTAGGTCGCGGGCGCGCCCGCGGCGATCAGGTTCCCATTCTCCAGGGCCGGGTGCGCGCACCCGTAGTCGCTGTCCTTATTCCCGCCGGTGGAGTAGCTCACCTTGTGGGTGACGATCCGGGTCTGCGATGACACCACGCGGACATGCATGGAGCCCGGCGCGTACCAGACGTACTGGCTTCCCGGATACAGCTCGCGGTAGCGTTCAAGGTTCCATTGGAGGTTCACGGGATCCCAGGTGAAGAAGAGGAGGGACGTGGGCAGGACCTCGTCGGCATTGCCGAGGGAAAGGTACATGACTTCGTTCGTGCCCTCGGACGGTTCCTTCCAGGTG
>JAHFSL010000473.1 GCA_023265785.1 Candidatus Coatesiibacteriota bacterium
AGCGTCGCCGTGGACGAGGGCACGGTGCTGGCGGACGAGGGGCCGTGGCGGACGATCTCCTCCGACACCCAGTTGATCGTGGGCCAGGCCTTCCAGTGCTTCACCGGCCTGCTCTGCTGCTGTTCGGGCTGCGGCAATGATTATGGCGCCTTCATGCCCGTGGCGGAGAACGGGCACGTGGTGTCACCGGCCGGAAGCGGCAATTTCTACGGGATCGTCCAGGGCATCGCGAAGACCAACGGCGACCAGACCGTGCGGGTCGTGGTGGGCAACACCGGCGCCGTTGACGCGACGTACAGCATCTGGCGGTACGCCCCGACCAACCCGGTGGTCCTGCCGCCGATGCCGCCCACGCTGGCCGGCAGCGACGGCACCTGGTCGCTCATCGCCCGCCACGATGTCCCGGCCGGTCTCGCCGCGGCCATGAACCCGCGCATCTACAACCAGTTCAGCACCGCGTTCGACGGATACGCGACCACCGGCGTGTACAAGATCGAATTGGAGTCTGGCGGCCCCCTGCAGGTCCTGGCCGGGATGGCCGTGTACAGCTACTTCGGGGACGGCTCGATCATGCACGCGTCCAACGGGGACGTGGCGGGCGTCCAGTACTGGCTCCACCAGACCACGGTCAACCTCAAGGCCACTTGCCCCACGTCCTCGACCTACTCCATCCAGGTGTACGCCCCCAAGTCCGGGATGGCCGTGCGAATGATCTCGGAAACCGGCTACAGCGCCGCCTACACCTCGAATGGACCGGACCAGTGCATTGCCTTCCTCGCGCTGACCAACCCGCCGTACACCACCAAGCGCAACTACCGGCTGGACGTCCTGCCGGGCCCCTCCTTCGGCAATGTCATCGCCCAGTTCGAGCAGTGCGGCTGGGCCGAGAAGGGGTACACCGCGCCGTTCCTCCAGACCGGCACGCATTACCAGATCATCGCGCCCGCGGTGGCCTTCGCGGGTCAGGCGTTCTGGATCACCCTCGTGGTCATTGACGCCACCAGCACCACCAAGACCGACTACTGCGGCACGACCTCGTTCACCTCCACCGACCCCGCCGCCAAACTGGAGGGGACCGCCATGGACCTCTACAATTTCACCTGGTCCTCCACGCCGGGCCTGTGCGACGCCAACGGCGCCGCGCCCAACGAGGACGGGGTCCGGGTCTTCGTCAACGTCATCCTGACCCGCCTCGGCCTGGAAACCATCATCGCCACCGACACGACCGACGGCTCCATCGCGGGGCTGACCGCGATCATGGTCGTGGGCGCGGACATCAAGCTCACCAAGGAGCCGCGCCTCACCGTGGGCGCGTCCGGTGACACCGTGCAGTTCCGGGTCTGCTGGTCGAACTTTTCATCGGCTTCGGGATTCACCTTCGTCGTGACGGACGCCGTGCCCATGGGCACGACCTTCGTGCCGGAGGCCTCCACCGCCGCCCTGGACTGCGGCAACACAAGGGGGGTCCAGCCGGTTGTCGCCTACTCGCAGGCGACGTCCGCAACCCCCCCCGCGGCGTTCACGGTCGGAAACCCGACCAACGCGCCGTCACCGACTCGTTGGCTGCGGTGGACCCTGCCGCAGGCCGGGGTCAACACCACCGGCTGTGCCTGCTTCAGGGTCTCTGTGAACTAACGGTAGAGCTTGAACAGGGCCTGAACGCCCTCGTCGCCGAGCCCCGCCCTGACCGCGGCCTGGAGCCGCTCGTGGGTGAGGTCCAGCCCCGGAAGGACGATTCCCATTTCGTGGGCCGCCTCGGTGGCAATGCGGATGTCCTTGGCCTGCCACTTGAGGAAGAAGCCCGGGGCGAAGTCGTCGTGGAGGAGTTTTTCGCCATAGATTTCCAGCGCCCAGGACCGGGCGGCCCCCGACGTGAGGAGCGCGTGGGCCTGGGTCGTGTCCAGATCGAGTGCCTTGGTCAGCGCCAGCGCCTCGCACAGCGCGACGAGATGGAGGGCGCAGACGAGCTGGTTCACCATCTTGAGCTTCTGCCCGCTCCCCACCGGCCCGGCATGGAAGATGCGCTTGCCCATGGCCTGCAGGAAAGGCCGGGCACGTTCCAGGTCGGCACCCTCGCCACCGATAATGAAGGAGAGCGTGGCCTCAACGGCGCCCTTCTGGCCCCCGGTGACCGGCGCGTCAAGGTAGCGCCCCCCGGCCGCCGTAATTTGGGCCGCGTGCTCGACTTCCGCGGCGGGCGCAATGGTCGTGCAGTCCACGACCAACGCGTTGCGCTCCAGCCCGCCCGCGACTCCGTCCGGCCCGAACAGGACGGCGGTGACATCAGGCGTATCCCCCACGCACAAGAAAATGCATTCCGCGCCCCGTGCGGCGTCCGCGGGTGACGCGGCCACCCGGCCACCCGCACCCGCCGGGAGGACGGCCTCCGCCTTGGCCCGCGTCCGGTTCCACACCGTCACTGCATGGCCGGCCGCCAGCAGGTGCGCGGCCATCGGACCGCCCATAACACCGGTGCCAAGAAAGGCCACGTGCGCCATCGCCACCGCCCCCCCGGCTAGGTGCTGGAGATGCGGCCGGAGCGGTTGAAGACAACCGCGAGGACGATCATGAGCAGGGCCACGCCGGCCACGCCGAACCGGATGGCGGGGGCGGGCTGGTGCACGATGACGGGCACGATCAGCAGGGCCACGAGGTTCATGACCTTGATGAGCGGGTTCAGCGCCGGCCCCGCCGTGTCCTTGAAGGGGTCCCCGACCGTATCGCCCACGACGGAGGCCTTGTGCTC
>JAHFSL010000077.1:0-4503 GCA_023265785.1 Candidatus Coatesiibacteriota bacterium
GGCCATCTTCGGATGGTGCCCGCATCATCACGGTCGCGAACGGCCTGCCGCAGGTCCAGGTCTGGAACGTTGCATGGCTGAATATGGACATCAGCCCGGTTGCCCTCGAAACGCGAGTGGAGGCTGTGACCGGCCGGCGGGTCGGGTCCGCGGGCGCGATCGAGGACGTGCCGGCCGAGGAATGGGTCAAACAACTCACGGAGTTCAAGGCGGGCAATCCTTCCTGGAGCGGTGCCCCCGTCCTGCCGGGCGCACGGTGATGTACTGGGTCCTGATGGCGACCGAGGGGGCTCCTGACCGGCTCCACGAAATCCACGAAGGGCCAGCCCTCGTCGTGGGCCGTGGGGCCGGAGTCGCCATCGAGGTTCCCGACCCGCAGATCAGCCGGCAACACGCGGAGATATGGGTGATGGGCAAGCAGCTCGCCGTCAAGCGGCTGGCGGGCTCGGCCAATCCGGTCTTCTTCCGCGGCGCCGAGCAGACCCTCTTTTTCCTGTCAGCCGGCGACACGTTCGTGATCGGGAAGACCCGGTTCCTCGTCATGGACCGGCCGCCCGAGCCGGAACCGGAGGCCAAGACGGACGCCCCGCTTCCCAAACTCTCCCAGACCCTGGACGAGGCGGAGGTGTTCGCGGGTGACGGGCGCAGCGAGCGGCTCCGGCTGCTGGACCTCCTCGAGTTGCCCGAGATCCTGGCAACCAAAACCGCGGCGGAGTTCCAGACCCATGTGGCGTCGCTCCTGCGCCTGGGCACCGGTGCCCGGTGGGCCTGCGTGGCGCGGGAGGACGGCACGATCCTCGCCCGGGACGCAGACCAGGATGTGCGCGAGGACCAGCGGCTGTCCCGGGCCGTGATCCAGGCCGCTTTGCGTGACGCCCCCCGGCCCACCTTTTATTCCTGGGCCGCCCCGGCGGAGGAGATTTCCGCCACGCTCCAGCCCGGCACCGACTGGGCGATCTGTGCCGCGGTCAAGATTCCCGGCGAATCCGCCATGTTGTTCTATTCCGCCGGCCGGGACCGCGGCGGCGACAGTCCACAACTCAGCCGGGAGAATGCCCGGTTTGTGGGGCTCGTGGCGGATATCGTCGGCCGCAGCCTGTCCGTGCGCCAGTTGGAAGGCTACCACACCCGGCTCAAGCGATTTTTCTCCGGGCCGGTGGCCGCTCGTATCCTGGATTCGCAGGACCCGCGCGAACTGGAGCCCAAACTGGCCGAGAGCACTGTTATGTTCTTCGATCTGCGTGGATTCTCCCGGCGGACGGAGGGGCGCAATGACAAGATCCTGGACCACCTCGGGGAATTACGCGGCGTGATGACCGCCATGACCGACCGTATTTTCGGGGAGGGAGGGGTCGTCCTGTCGTACATGGGGGACGGCATTCTGGCGTGCTGGAATGTTCCGATTCCGGAGGCCCGGCATGTGGACCGGGCGTGCCGCGCGGCGCTGGCCATGGCCGATGCGCTCCGCCAGATCCCGGGCGACTGGCGGTGCGGGATCGGCATTCACACCGGCGAAGTGGTCGCGGGAGCCATCGGTTCGGACCAGATGTTCTCCTACGGCGTGATGGGCGCGGTCGTCAACCAGGCCTCACGGGTTGAAGGCCTGACCAAGGTCGTTGAGGTGCCGATCCTGGTGACCCGCGAAGTGGCCGAACGGGTCGCGCGGGATGTGGCCGTGGCCCTGCGCATCGGCCGGTACCAGCCGGCGGGCATGGAGGCCGCCCTGGATCTCTACGAACTGACCCCGCCGCCCGTCGTCCCGGAACGGCTTGACCTCTTCGCCCGGGGGCTGGAGGCCTTCGAACAGGGCTCCTGGGAGCGCGCCTATGAACTCCTCGACCGGCTCGGCCCCACGGACCGGCCGGCCCGGTACCTGATGGCGCTGGCCGAGGGGTTCCGGCGGCGCCCGCCACGGCACTGGGAAGGCATCATTGAATTGAGCGAGAAGTGAGGCCGGTGGAATCCTGATGTGATCGCTCCCGGCCTCTTCCTGGTCTCGCTCGCCATCCTGATCCTCGAACTGGTGCTGACCCGCATCTTCAGCGTCACCATGTGGTACCACTTCGCCTTCCTGACCGTGAGCCTGGCCATGGCCGGAACCGCGGCGGGTGCGCTGGCCGTCCGGGCCTTCCCGGGGTGGTTTCCCCGGGGGCGCGAGGCCGGTCGGATGGCGCTCTGCGCTTCCGGCATGGCCGTGGCAATCCCGGCGGCGCTCGCCGTTCATGTGGCCATCCCCCTCGCCGGGGAGGCCACCCTGGCCCATGCCGTGCGGTTTGCCGCCGCGGTCGGCATTATGGTGGTGCCCTTCGTGCTCGGCGGCGCCGCCGTCTGCCTGGCGTTGACGCGGTTTCCCCGCCGGGCCGCGGCCCTCTACGCGGCAGACCTGGGCGGCGCCGCCGCGGCCTGCCCCGCCACCCTGCTACTGCTCGAACGGGTGGACGCGCCGGCCGCCGCCTGCTTCGCCGCAATGGCCGCGGCAGCCGGGGGGCTCGCCTTCGCCCGTGCGCCGGGAGGACGAGGCTTCCGGCCCGCGGCCACGGTCGTCCTGGCTTTCCTGGCGACCGTGACGGTGGGCCAGGTCCGCGGATTTCGGGCGGGCGCCCCGCTGATCCGGCTGACCTGGGTCAAGAACGCCATGGAGGGACCGTCGCTGTATGAGGCCTGGAACGCCCACTCGCGCGTGCGGGTGATCGGCGACCCCGCCACGCCCGCCTCCCCGCCCGAGAGTTGGGGGCTTTCCCGCCGCCGGCCACCAGACCTGCGCATCCGGTTCGCCACGCTCATCATTGACGGCAGTGCGGCCACACCACTCATGGCCTTCGACGGCCGCGTCGGCGGACTGGCGCTCTTTCGCTGGGAGACCAACGGCGTGGTCCACCGGCTCCGCCCTCACTCCCGGGTGTTGGTGATCGGCATGGGAGGCGGCCGGGATGTCCTGGCGGCCCTGGAGGCGGGCCAGCCGGACATCACCGCCCTGGAGGTGAATGGCGCTGTCCTGGACGCCGTCAACGGACGGTTCGGGGACCTGACAGGGCACCTGGACCGGCGCCCGGACGTCACCATCGTGCACGACGAGGGTCGCAGCTGGCTTGCACGTTCGCGGGCCCCATTCCGCGTCATTCAGGTCTCGCTCGTGGACACCTGGGCGGCCTCGGCCGTCGGGGCACTCGCACTCACGGAGCATTCGTTGTACACGGTGGAGGCGTGGGCGCTCTTCCTGTCGCGGCTGGCCCCCGGCGGGATCCTGACGGTTTCCCGCTATTACGCCGCCACGCGCCGGCCGTTTGAAATGTACCGGCTCGTCGCTCTGGCGGCTGCGGGGCTCCGGGCCGCCGGCATCGCCGACCCCCGGCGCCACCTCATGGTGATGCGTGAAACGCCGGCCGCGGATTCCGGGCGCGATCCGGACGCCGGGCTCGGCACGGTGTACGCCTCCCCCACACCGTTTGCGGCCGGGGATGTGGCCCGGCTGAAACGGCTCGCCGCGGACCGGGGGTTCACCGTGCCGCTCACGCCCGACACCGCCGCCGATCCCCTGCTCGCGGACCTGGCGGAGGGCGTGGATCCGGTGGCGGTGGGCCAACGGACCGGGATGACGCTGGACCCGCCGACCGACGACCGGCCCTATTTCTTCTTCACCGCCCGGTGGAGCGACCTGCTGGGCGCACGGCCCTGGCGACCCGGCGGACTCAATGTGCCGCAATTGGTCGGCCTGCTTGTCCTGGCGCTGGCGGCCATCCTGGCCGCGACGATGCTCCTTCCGCCCCTGCTGACGGGAGGGGGCTGGCCGGGACGGGACCTCGCCCGGGCGGGGTACTTCGCGCTGATCGGATTGGGATTCATGGGCGTCGAGGTGGCCCAGATCCAGCGCCTGGCGATGTTCCTGGGCCGCCCCACGCTGGCGCTCTCCATCGCCCTGTTCGCCCTGCTCCTCGCCGGCGCCGCCGGCAGTCGAGCCGCCGGCCGGACCGGGATGCCGGGGCGCTGGTTCGCGGTCCTGCTGGTCTTGCTCGCCCTGACCGCCGCCACCACCGGGCCGCTCGTGCGTGAGCTGGCCGGGGCGCCGCTCCCGGTGCGCGCGGCCGCCGCCCTGGCCCTCATCGCCCCTGCGGGGTTCCTCATGGGCGGCCCCTGGCCACTGGGCATGGCGGCGGCCCGCGCCGCGGGGCCGTCCACACTGGCCTGGTGCTGGGCGGTGAATGGCGCCGCATCGGTCCTGGGACCGGTCGCGGGCTACCTGGGGGCGATGCTCTGGGGCATCCCGGCGGTCCTCTGGGGCGCCATCGCCTGCTACGCCGCGGCTGGCCTGCTCCTCCGCCGCCTCTAGGGCCCGGGGGGCCAGTTCGCGGCCACCGCCGCCAGGTCCAGGTCGGCGAGCGAATCCAGGACGCTCAACGGCCCCCGCCTGGTGCCACGCGCGGCCACCGCCTCCCGGCCGCCCAATCGGGTCAGGTCGTTCAGCACCAACACGCAGGGGAGACCGGCGGCCAGCGCGGCCCGCAT
>JAHFSL010000077.1:4513-8436 GCA_023265785.1 Candidatus Coatesiibacteriota bacterium
ACGGGGAGAATCCTCCAGTGCCAGGCAGTCGACGGGCGCCGCGCCCAGCGCGGCGGCGGCGGCCAGATACCAGTCCGGCTCCGGCTTGGCGCGGACATACCGTTCGCGCGTCATGAGGTGGGTGAGGTGCGGCCGGAACCCCAGCCGCTCCACGACCCGCTCCGCGTCCTCGTGGTGTGTGTTGGTCACCAGCGCGGTGGGTCCGCGCGCCGCCGCCCGGCGGAGGACCTCCAGGGCCCCCGGCATGGGACGCAGGTCGCGGTCCACCAGCGCGCGAAAGCGCCGCCGTGATTCCGCGGACAGCTCCGCGGCCGGGACACTGATGCCGTACCGTGCGGCCTCGTCCGCCCAGTGCGTGCCCTCGATGATCCAGCGCCGGGCGTACTCCTCCGTGCTGATGGTGACACCGTGCTCGGCGAGGATGGACCGGTGCGCTTCGAAGTAATGCGGCTCGGTGTCCGCCAGCAGGCCATCGAGGTCGAAACAGATCGCGCGCAAGGGCATCGGGTCACCATGGTATCCTGATTTCCCGTGCGATTCCGGCTCCTCGCCCTTGCCGCCCTGCTCCTGCCGCTTGAATCCCGGACGGTCCTCCTCACGGTCGCCGGACTGGGCGTCACCCTCACCGAGCTCGCCGTCTACGCGGCGGTCGCCGCCTGCACCATGGTCGTCCTCCGCCATCCGCGCGCATTTGACGCGCTCGACTGGGCCGCCCTGGGCTGGGCCGCCGCATGGGTTGCGGCGGGACTGGGCGCCCCGTGGGCCCACGAAGCCGCGGTCCGGCACGGGGCGCGGCTGGCCACCGGAGCCCTCCTGTGCGTGCTCGCCCGCGCCTCCTTCGCCCCCGGCGAGCGGGAACGGCTGGGGCGCGTCCTGGGGGCGGCGGGCGTGCTGGCCGCCGCGTCCGGCTGGCTGGACATCCTCCTGCCCGGTGCAGCCGGCCCCCTCTTCTCCGCGTTTCGCATCAAGGCCACGACCTCCTCTTTCGGGGTGCGCGCCGCCGGGACCTTCGAGCACGCCAACCAGCTCTCGGACTTCCTCGAGGTGACCCTCCCCTTCACCCTGCTCTGGACCGCCGGGCCCGGCCGCGACCGTATCCGGATGGGCCGCGCCGGGCTCGTCATCGGCGTGGGTTCGCTGGTGTGGGCCATGAGCCGGGCCGGCTGGGTGTCGGGTGCGGCCGGACTCGCGTTGGCGCTGGCCGCCGGGCGGCGGCGGGTGGCCCACGCGGGCCGGCTGGCGCTTGTGCTGGCCACGGTCCCGTTGGCCCTCTTCTCGGTCTCCCCCCGCCTGCGCGGCCGCCTTCTGTGGCCCGCCGTCCGACCGCCATTCTCCGCAGCGTACGGCTTCCGCCTGTCGCCCTCGCCCCGGATCGTGGTCATGAACACCGGCACGGTGCCCTGGCCGGGCGGTACGCGTGCGCCCGACCGGGTCCGGCTCTCGGTGTTCGGCCGCCGGCTGACGCCGCCGCCCAAGGAAGCCGAGGTCCTGCTCGACCTGCCCGGGGACGTCCCCGCCGGCGGCGCGGTGGAGGTCCCCATCGACCCGGCCGGCACCCTGCCGCCCGGCCGCTACCTCCATGTCTACGAGGTGGTCCACCCGACCTTCGGGTACGCCTCGCAGTGGGACATCGCACCGCTGTCCGGCGAAACCGAGATCCGTGGCGGCCGAGCCATCCTGCGTTACGGGAGCGGGGGCGGCCCCCTGCGGCGCCCCAAGGCCTCACGGCCGCAGTTGTGGGCGGCGGCCTGGCGCGCGTTCCTCGCCCGTCCCTCCTTCGGGTGGGGGCCGGGAATGTTCCAGCGGTTCTCCCCCAACTGGCTCCCCGGCGTCGAATACGATCCCCGCCTCCATCCCAACCAGCTCTACCTCCACCACCTCGCCGAGGGCGGCGTTCCCGCCTTCCTGGCCCTGTGTGCCGTGGTCGTGGCGGCCGCCGTGCGGCTGGCGGGCCGGCTGGGGGGCCGCCGGGCCGATCTCCCCGCATGCGCCGCCGCCGGCGCGCTCCTCGCGTGGTGCCTCCACGGCTTTGCGGACAGTTTCATCCTCTTCAACGGAACCGGCTGGATGTTGTGGCTGGCGCTCGCCGTCGGATGCCCTCGGAACATCTATAATTCCCAGAAGGAATGACTACCGTGATGATCCGTTCCCGCATCAGGCTGGCCATCTCCCTGGTCGGCTCGCTGGCGGCGACCCGCGCCGGGGCGGCCGGCATGAAGCTGGAGCGGGAGCGCCTCATCAATCTCGAAGGGCCGGAAACGGTGGGACTGCTGAAGCGTCGCTTTGATTTTCAGCACAATTTCAAGGACTATACCCTCCTCCCCATTGCCGAATTGACCCTGACCTTCGGTGTGTGGAGGAACGTCCAGATTGAAGGCAAGGCGTTGCTCCACAATTCCGACACTTCCGTGTTTGGCAGCAAGAATGTCTTCCAGTTCAATGTCATGGAATACGGTGCCAAGTGGGCGATCCTGGACCAGTCTCAAGATGACTGGTTCTCTCTGGCGACCGGAGGATCCCTTGGGCGTAGCGACATCAAGTTTGAGCTGGACCCGCCCGTAGGGACCGGATTAGTTCCCAGCCGTCTCAGGTACCACCTGAATAACCGGAGCGCCTACAGCGTCATCCACTACGACACCATGTGGTTCGCGCAATCGTTCACCGTACACTGGGCCTCGTTTGTTGATTCCCGTACCGCGCCGAACCTTCCCAAGGTGAACTCCGTCATCTCCACAGGATTTGGCGAACGCTTGAAGCTCCTCGAACGGCGCGATACGCGCATCCACTTGATTGCCGATTTCCAACCAAGGAGTTTCGTTTCGAAATACTCCGCGAATGCGTGGGGCGTTGGTACCCAACTCATGGTTAAGTCTCCCCATGTCTTCACGTTTTTCCTGAGCAACACCCATGGCGATACGGGGTCGGAATCGATGTTCGGGACGCGCTCATTCGAACCCGGACCAAATTTCCGAAGGCAGGAAAAGTTTTACAACTTCCGCTGGTCATACCGCTTCTAGCCCTCGTTGCGACCGCGGCCGTCGGGCAACCCTCCGGGATCCTGCTGGCGGCCCCCCGTTCAATTCCCGCAGGTTCCCTTGAGGCGGATATTCAGCAGAACTGGGACGGGGGGCATCCCGTCTCTGATCCCGGCCTTGGGATGGGCCTTCCGGGCTCCATGACCATTCGAGGCGACCTCCTTTGGCGCAACCGGAAGCAACGGGAGGATCGCCGCGAACGTTTCCTGGAATACGCGGTGGAATTGGGCTGGCATCCCTGGTCAGAGTCGGTCGATGCGCCCGCCCATCTTGGTCTGGCGGCAGGCTGGTCCGACTCGGACTATTCGATCCTCAGAAATGGTGCACTCATCATGCGAAGCGGGGAGAGGACGGTCGGACTTGGCGTTCGGGCCTCCCGGACCATCGGATGGGCCACGCTCCAGGGGTCCGTCATGGACTCTAACCGCTTTTTCAAGATGCGCCGCATTCGTCTCGACTATCTCGCGGTCGGCACCGGCATGTGGCTCCGTCCCGCAGGCTGGCCTGCGGCCGCGTTTGGGGAGACTTTGTGGTGGGAGGTCAATCCCGATTACCTCCGTCGACCGTGGAGTGCCGGCATCGGCATCACGGCCTGGAGGCCGAACGACCTTACGGTCTTCGTCACCAACACCTATGGATCAACCATGCCAAATGTCTACACGGGACCGGATGCCATCGTGGTTGGCTTTCGACTTACCGCAGAAGTTGCCCTGAGGCGAAAGGGTGCGCCGCCATCGCGAGGCGATTGACCGTGTTCGCGTCCGGGTCGGTCCAGTACACCCCCGCCCCGTCCGCCGCCATGACCCCGGGATGGCTCAGGCCGGCCGCGAGGAGTTCCGGGGCACCACCCGCCAGGGACGCCCGGAACAGCCGGCCACCGAACTCCTC
>JAHFSL010000078.1 GCA_023265785.1 Candidatus Coatesiibacteriota bacterium
CCGGAGGAGGTCTATGGTGCGCTGGTCCTCGGCGTCCGGGATTATGCCCTCAAGAACGGATTTCCCGGCGCCGTGGTCGGGCTTTCGGGGGGCGTGGATTCCGCCCTCACCGCCTGCCTGGCCGCCGACGCCCTGGGGTCCGGGGCGGTCACGGGGATTTCGATGCCGTCGCGGTTCACCTCCGTGCTCTCCCGGGAGGAGGCCCGCGGCCTGGCGCGGCGGCTGGGGGTTCGGTTCCTGGAGCTTCCGCTCGAGCCCGTCCATGATGCGTACCACGGCGTCCTGAACATCCACCTGGAGGGCGGGGCCGCCGACCTGGCACGCCAGAATCTCCAGTCGCGGATTCGTGGTGCCCTGCTCATGGCGCTCTCCAACCGGCACGGTTGGCTCCTGCTGGCCACCGGCAACAAGAGCGAGATGAGCGTCGGCTACGCCACGCTGTATGGGGACCTGGCGGGAGGGTTTGCCGCACTCAAGGACATCCCCAAGACCCTCGTCTACCGGCTGGCCCGATGGCGAAATGGGCGCACGCGGGTCCCCGTGATCCCGCCGCGCACGCTCTCGCGCCCGCCCACGGCCGAGTTGCGCCCGGACCAGCGGGACACCGACTCGCTCCCGCCTTATCCAGTGCTGGACCCCATTCTGGAGGCCTATGTGGAGCGTGGGGAATCCGTGCGCGAAATCGTCCGTCGCGGCTTCACCGCCGCGACGGTCCGCCGCGTCATCCGGCTGGTTGAGCGCAACGAGTACAAGCGCCGGCAGGCGCCCCCCGGCGTCAAGATTACCCCGCGCGCTTTCGGCAAGGATCGCCGCAACCCGATCTCCCACGGCTTTCGTCCTTGGAGTTAGGAGGGGGGAAGCAGAACCGCTTACCGGTTGGTCTTCAGATGAATGCGGTTCGCCGAAAGGGGGGAACCTCGGTTCCCCCCTTCGGGCACGGAGCCGAGCACCAGCCCGAGCAAGGTTGACCACATCATCGCGTGTTGGCCGTCCGCCAGCACGAAATCGAACCCCGCATTCACGAGCAACGCCACCACCACCGGCTTCAAGGCTCTTCGGTATGGCCATTCACTCGGCGGGGGTGGCCGGGAAGGTGTCACCGACCGTTGAGGGGTTGCCGTTACGGTCGGGGACACCTTCCCGGACAGGCCCAGCGCCGGTAAGCCATTCCAAAGCACTGCCAGCCACCAAAGGAGCAATCCGAGACCGGGCACCCCGTGCAGGACCGCGGTTTGCAGGTATGAGTTGTGGACGTGGCCGGGGCGTAGTTCCGATGCGGCCGGATCCTTGTACCGCGTCGCGTACTCACGGATGAACGCCTCGCGGGTACCCACGCCCGCCAGCGGGCGGTTGCGCATCATCCGGAGCGCCGCGCCCCACATGCGCACGCGCTCGCGCGAGGAATCGTCCACCGGGTAGGCAAACCCGGTGCGCAGGCGCAGGACAGCCTTCTCGTTTGGAAACGCGGCGGCGGCGGCGGCGACCAGCCCCAGCGCCACGGCCAGCCAGGCCGGCCGGCGCCTGGCCGTCACCAGCCCGGCCGCCACGGCCAGCCCCAGCATCGCGCCGCGGTTGAGGGTCAGCGCAAGGCCCGTTGCGCAGGCCAGCCCGGCGGCCCAAAGCCGGGCGGCGCCCCGCCCCGCGGAGGCGAATGCCATGGCGCCGAAGATGACCGCGCCCAGCATGAGGTTGGTCCCCAGGTGCGGCGCGCCGCCGGAGAACCCGCGAGCGCGTCCGCCGGGATAATGCAGGAAGGTCCACGCACCCGAGGGGAGGAGCGCGGCGGCGGTGGCGAGGAAGGCGAGCAGGGGTGGCTGGATATCGGCACCGGCGGCGGCGTGCGCGTAGGCCGCCGGGAGCAGGAGCAGGAACGCCCACTTGCCCGCGGCCGCCAGCGGGTTGGCGCCCGCCAGCAGCGCCGCCAGGACGATCCAGCCCAGGAATCCCAGCAGGGGCCCGCGCAGGCCGGCAGGCCAGCGGCGGCGCCTCGCCGGGGTCAGCGCCCAGTGCGCGATCAGGGCCCCGCCCAGTGCCTGTCCGGCGGTGATGGAGAGCAGGACGGCCGGGGGCAGGAGCGTCCAGCCCATCGACACGAGAGGGTGGGCCTGGACGGGTGGAGTGCGCCTGAGCGGCATGGTGTTCCACTGTACCCCGGGCAGAAAGGGCCCCCCAATACTGGGTTTCGATCTCCCAGTCGATGACTCGCAAGAGTCGATCAGGCGTGATTCGCGCCCGTAACCAAGCATGACGGCCATCATGTGTTTGTGCGCAAGAGCGTGTCAGGCTGGGTGCGTTGGGTCAGGGGCAGATCGGTGCCAGGGCACCTGGAAGCATGATGGGCATTAGGAAATTCGGGTACGAAATGAGCCGGGTCAGCCACCCGGCCGGAACTGGGGGAAGGAGGACGACAATGCAGACGAACGCGCGGGTCGGTCAGGTCAGGCAGTCGCGGTCCGGGAGCCGTTGGACTCACGGGTTGCTCTGCATGGCCGGTGGGGCGGTAATCCTGGTCACGGCGTCGCCCGTCCTGGCCGTTCCAAGTTTTTCCCGACAGTCGGGCAAGTCCTGTAGCTACTGCCATACCGCCTTCCCCGAATTGACCGCCGCGGGTCGCAAATTCAAGCTCGAAGGTTACCTGTTGTCCAATAACGAAAAGGTGAACCAGAAGACGGGTGACGACACCGTGCTGGACATCAACCTGATCCCCGCCCTCTCCGCGATGCTTCAGGTCACCGACACATTCATCAAGACTCAACCGGATCCGACTACGGCGAGTGACGGATCGGACGGAAAGGGGATTGCCGCCTTTCCTGAAGAATTTAGCCTCTTTTACGGCGGCGAAATCACGCCGCACATGGGGGCGTTCATCCAGGCGACGTATGCCGAGGGGGCGTTCGCGCTCGATAACACGGACATCCGCTACGTGGCCCAGGTTCCCCTGGGGGATTTTCATTCCCTCGTGCTCGGCCTGGATGCCAACAACAACCCCACGGTCCAGGATGCGTGGAACACCACCCCGGCATGGGGCTTTCCCTTCGCGGGAAGCGAGGCCACACCAGGGCCTTCGCTGGGCCAGCAGATCAGCTCCGTCGGTGGTGCCGTCGCGGGCGTGTCCGGCTACGCGTACCTGGATGACATGATTTACGCTGAAGCGGGTGTCTACCGGTCATCGGCAGGGCCTGACGAGTCCATCCAGGGTGGCGCACCGTATGGGCGGGTCGCCGTGGACAAGGAATTCGGCAACCATTCCGTTGAAATCGGATCGTTCGGCTATTCCCAGCGGTCCTACCCGGCGGGAACGCCGGCCGAGGGCCCGCGGAATTGGCACAATGACGTGGGGGCGGATGCCCAGTACCAGTTCGTCGGCGAGGATCACATCGTGACCACGCATGCCACCTGGATTGAGGAGCGCGGCCGCCTCGACGCAAGCGTCCTGGCCGGAGGGGTCTCAGAGCCGTCGAGCGCTTCCAAGAGCCTGAACGTCAACGCCGTGTATTACTTCATGCGGAAGGTTGGCCTGTCTGTGGGGTATTTCTCGATTGAGGGCAACCCGGACACGCTCGCGAACGCCGGAAGCGCCAATGGGGATCCCTCGGCGGCGGGCATGGTCTACGAGGCGGATTACATGCCGTGGCGGAACACGAAGTTCTCACTGCAGTACACGGCCTACGCCAAGTACAACGGGGCGACGAAAGACTACGATGGCGCGGACCGGAACGCCGCCGACAACAACACAGTCATGGCCATGGCCTGGCTGATGTTCTGAGGAGGAGGCATCATGGCGAAGCGTGGGGGATGGACGCTGGGGGTAGGCGCCGGGGTGCTCGGAGCCGTGTGGGCCGCAACGGGACCCGTGCGGGCCGAGGTCCAGCCGGCGGTTCCATCGGCACCGGCCGGAACGGCGACGGCAGGAGAGAAAGCGGTGGTCAAGGCGGCGGACGTCAAACCCGACGCCCCCCTCAAGGTCACCACGGATGCCGCACTCCTGGCGTCGGGCAAGAAGGTCTTTCTGCGCAATTGCTCGAAGTGCCACGGCCCCAAGGGGGACGGGAAGGGGGAGGCGGCCTCGGAGCTCAAGACCAAGCCCCGGAACTTCCTCAAGGATCCGTTTCAACACGGGAGCTCGGATGAAGAGCTGTTCCGCACGATTTCGGAAGGAATTCCCAAGACGGACATGCAGGCGTGGAAGGACTCCCTGAGCGAAAAAGCGCGACGGGCGGCAATTGAGTACGTGAAGTGGCTCAAGGCCGGTTCGCCAAAGATGGGGAAGGCCTAGGCGGCGGGCCGGGCATCCGCGGGGGGGGGCTCCGCATGGACCGGGGCGCGGGTGTGGTGCTGGCGTGCTAAACAGTCGGCGGTTGACGGTGGGGGCGGGGGCCGTGCTCGTGCTCTCCCTGGCCGTACTTCCCCGGGCGGTCGCATGGCGCTTGCCCGGACACAACCAGGGTTTCGCACCCGGGCAGCCCATCGCCTTCTCCCACCGACTCCACGCGGGGGACTTGGGCATCACCTGTCAGTACTGCCACTTTGGGGCGGATCGGAGCCGGTACGCGGGCATCCCGCCCGTTCAGGTGTGCCTCAACTGTCACCGGTATGTCAATCCCAACGACAGCCCGGAAATCCAGAAGCTTTACGACGCCGCCGGGCTGGGGGATGACATGAACCGCGACCCGGCGAAGCGCCTGCAACCCGTTGCCTGGGTGCGGGTCCACGAATTGCCGTCCTTTGTCCGGTTTGATCACAGCCGTCACGTGGTGGCAGGAGTCAACTGCCGGGAATGTCACGGTCCGGTGGAACGGATGGACCGGATTCGCCAGACGGCGACACTGGCCATGGGAATGTGCGTGAACTGCCATCGCCGGGTGAACCGGACAGGCGTGAACGGCCGGGCGGTGCATGCCTCGCTGGATTGCGGGGTGTGCCATTACTGAACCGCGGGCGCCGGGACGCCAGTACTGGAAGGCGCTTGGGGAGCGGCGCGCCGAATCAGTCGCATCCCGTGGCGCATTTTCTGGGAAGGAACGCCCGCCGGTGGAGAACCTGCTCGAGGACATGACGATGGACCGCGCCGGCTTCCTCAAGCTGGCCGGATTTACCTGGGCCGGGTTTCTGATCGGGAAATCCAATGTCCATAAGGTCGTGCCGTACCTCGCCCAGCCGGAAGAAGTGACTCCCGGCGAGGCGATCCGGTACGCCACGGTGTGCGGTGGATGCGGCGCGGCTTGCGGGGTCCTGGCCAAGGATCGCGCCGGCCGGCCCGTCAATCTGGAAGGCAACCCCGACCATCCCCTGAACCGTGGCGGCCTGTGTGCCGCGGGCCAGGCCTCGATCCTGGGACTCTATGACGATGAGCGTCTGGCCGGCCCCACCATCGCGGGGAAGGGGGTGGGTTGGGATGCGCTGGATGGGGCGCTCCGGTCAGAATTGGACCGCGTCGCCAAGGCCGGCGGAGCGGTCTGCGTCCTGACCCACACCGTGGTCAGCCCGACCCTGCGCGGCCGTCTCGAGACTTTCCTTGCGGGGTTCCCGGGGGGGCGGCACGTGGAGTACGATCCGCTGTCCGCCTCGGCCATACTTGACGCGCATGCGGTGAGCCACGGGCGGCGCATCCTGCCGCGGTACCGGTTCGGCCGGGCGGACCTCACCGTCAGCTTTGAGGCCGACTTCCTGGGAACCTGGATCTCGCCCGTGGAATTTACCCGGGGCTTCTCCGAGGGTCGTCGGCTGGACGGTCGGCGAACGCGGTTTTCCCGGCTGGTCCAGGTGGAGAGCCGGATGACCGTGACCGGAAGCAAGGCTGACGAGCGGTGGATGGTGGCGCCGGAGGAATCCCCTCTCGTCGTGGCGCACCTGGCCCGCCTCCTTGGGGCATCCGTGGGAACCCTGCCGCCGTGCCCCGTCAGCCCGGCCAGCCTCCGGGATCTGGCGCTGGATCTGGAGCGGCATCGCGGCCGGTCGCTGGTGGTCAGCGGCGACAACCGACTGGAGACCCAGGTCCTGGTGAATTGGATCAACGCACGGCTGGGGAATTACGGAACCACCCTTGATCTGGTCCGCCCTTCCCTTCAGCGGCAGGGCCGGGACGGTGCCGTCACCGACCTGCTGGCGGACATGGCGTCGGGCAAGGTCGCGGCGCTGATCGTGGCGGGCGCCAACCCGGTCTACGAGCTTCCCGAGGGGGCCCGGTTCGCGGACCTGTTCCGGCACATCGCGGTCAGCGTTGATTGCGCGACGGGCCAGGACGAGACCACGGCGCTCGCACGGTTCGTGACGCCCGACCTGCACTGGCTTGAATCCTGGGGCGATGCCGAACCCGTTCGGGGGATGATGAGCGTGCGTCAGCCGGCCATCCAGCCCATGGGCCACGGGCGCGCATTCCTGGAAAGCCTGGCGGCCTGGTCCGGCAGACCGGCCACCGCCCTGGAGCAGGTCCAGGCACACTGGAAACGGGAGGTGTTCCCGCGCCGCCGCGGCGGGGGAACGTTCGACACCTTCTGGAACCGGGCGCTGGACGAGGGGTGCGTGGAGACGGACACCGGCGCCGCAGGTTCACCGACCTGGCGAGAGTCGGCGCTCCGGATGCCCGTCCGCGCGCCGCGTGGCCCGACGGGCCTGGCGCTCGTCCTGTATGCGAAAGTGGGCCCGCTGGACGGCCGGCACGCGGGGAATCCGTGGTTGCAGGAACTCCCGGATCCGGTCAGCAAGGTCACGTGGGACAACTACGCGTCCATGGCCCCCGACCTGGCCCGCCGGCTCGGCGTGAAGGCGGGGGACGTGGTCCGCCTCACGTGCGACGGCGCGGCGCCGGTACTCCTGCCGGTCCAGGTTCAGCCGGGCCAACATCCGGGTTGTGTTGCCGTGGCGCTGGGGTACGGGGCGGTCAGCAGCCGGCGGTTTTCCCGGATCGGCCCGCAATGGCTGCAGGGCGGGCCGACGGTGGGGGCGGACGGGCTCGTGGGGGTGAACGCCGCGCCCCTGCTGCATCGCCGCGGCGGAGAGGTGGTCTTCCAGCGCGAGGGACTCGTCGTGGAGCGGACACGGGGCCGGCGCGAGCTGGCATGCACGCAGGCCCACGAGTCGCTTGCGGTTCCGGACCGGCTGGTGCCGCAGGGGGGCGCGCGCCAGCCCCTCGTTCGTGAGATGACGCTGGCGGAATACCGGGCCCCGTCCCAGGAGGCCAAGGTGGAGCGCCCCGCGAGCCTGTATGCCGAGCGTGAGTTTCCCGGACGGCGTTGGGGGATGGCAATTGACCTCACGGCGTGCACCGGCTGTTCCGCCTGCGTGGTGGCCTGCCAGGTTGAGAACAATGTCCCGGTGGTGGGCCGCGGGGAAGTCCAGCGCAGCCGGGAAATGCATTGGATACGGATTGACCGGTACTACGCGGAGAGCCGCGCCGGCGTGGATGTGGTTCACGAACCGATGCTCTGCCAGCAGTGCGGAAACGCGCCCTGCGAGTCGGTCTGCCCCGTGTCAGCGACGGTCACCAGTGAGGAAGGTCTGAACGAACAGGTCTACAACCGGTGTGTCGGGACCCGCTACTGCAATAACAACTGTCCCTACAAGGTGCGTCGGTTCAACTGGTTCAATTATCCCCGTGAGCACCCCCGGGAGAATCTCGTCCTCAATCCGGATGTGACGGTCCGCAGCCGTGGGGTCATGGAAAAATGCACGTTCTGTGTCCAGCGCATCCAGGCGGCGAAAGCCGACAGTGCGCGGACCGGGACGCCGATCAAGGACGGAACGATCCGGACGGCATGTCAGCAGGTGTGCCCGGCCGATGCCATCGTGTTCGGCGACCTCAACGATCCCAGGAGCCGGGTGGCCCGGCTGGCCGCCGACAGGCGGTCGTTCCGGGTCCTGGGCGAATTGAATGTCCGTCCGGCCATCGCCTACCTGGCGTTGGTCCGGAACCGGACGTCATGACCGCCCTCGTTCCGCTCGTGGAGGGCCACAAGTCCCTCGCCCAGGTCACCCGGGATGTGGCCGGCCCCCTTGACCGCCGGCCGGGCCGCGCCTGGTGGTACGGCTTCATGCTGTCCGCCAGCGTCCTGCTCCTGGGACTCGCGGCCATCGGGTACGAAGTGACCACCGGGATCGGGACCGTGGGGCTGACCAAATCGATCAATTGGGGATTCCTCATCACCAATTTCGTGTTCTGGATCGGCATCGGCCACGCGGGAACGCTCATCTCCGCGATTCTCCTTCTCCTTCGCCAGCGCTGGCGCACGGCGATCAACCGATCGGCCGAGGCCATGACCCTCTTCGCGCTGGCCGCGGCGGGCATTTTTCCGGTGATCCACATGGGGCGGCCGTGGTTCGCCTTTTGGCTGCTCCCCTACCCGAACAGTCGCGGGTCCGTCTGGCCGAACTTCCGGTCCGCCCTGCTCTGGGACATGTTTGCCATCAGTACCTACTTCATCCTGTCGCTCGTG
>JAHFSL010000474.1 GCA_023265785.1 Candidatus Coatesiibacteriota bacterium
TTCCGGCCCCGGTCACCCGCCCCCCCATCGCATTCAGGAGGGCGGCCATGTCGACGATCTCCGGCTCGCGGGCCGCATTGGCCAGGCCCGTGCGTCCCTCGGCGAGCGCCGCCGCCATCATGAGGTGGAGCGTGGCCCCGACGCTCACGGTCTCGAAGGCGATGTCGGCGCCGTGCAGGCGCGCGGCCCGGGCCTCAACATATCCACCGCTGATCGTCACTTCCGCCCCCATGGCCGCAAGACCCTTGAGGTGAAAGTCCACGGGACGCGCGCCGATGGCGCACCCCCCCGGCAGGGACACCCGGGCCCGCCCGAGCCTGGCGAGCAGGGGCCCCAGCACCACGAAGGAGGCCCGCATGGTCCGGACGAGGTCGTACGGCGCATCGGCCCCGTTGAGGGAGGCCGCCCCGATCGTGCAGGTGCCATCAGCGATCTCCACGGTGGCCCCCAGCGTGCGCAGGAGGCGGCCCATGGTTTCGACGTCGCGCAGGACCGGGACCCGGGTAAACCGGACCGATTCACCGGTCAGGAGGGCCGCGGCCATGTTGTGCAACTGGGTGTTCTTGGACCCCGCGACATCAATCACCCCCGCGAGAGGGCGGCCACCGTGCACCACATACTTATCCACCGCAGGACTCCTGGCCGGAGACGCCCGGCCCCGCCACCACCCTCAGGGACAGAGGAACGCGGCGGCGGCGGCCCCAGTCACGGGAGGGCACAGGAACGGGGGTCCCGATGGTGCGGGCCCGTAATCGTACAGGTAGACCGAGATGCTTCCGGTCGTGGAAAACACCTTGGCGGTCGAGTCCTTACCGCTGAGGGTCACCCGCGCCACCAGTCGCTCGATAAACCCCGGCCCGGGAAAACCCGGGACGTACGCGGCACTCGCGCAATTGATGTTGTAACACCAGCGCTTCATGAGAAGAGTCGCGATCGGGAGCGTAAATTGCGCCGTGGCGCCAGCCGTGACCCGGACGGCGAGGTTGTCCACGACCAGGGTCAGGGCCTTGGTCGGACCCTCCAGGTTGCCTGAATTCGGGTTGAAGTAGAAATACTCGACCACGGCGCGATTGATCATGGAGTCCAGCGATGGCCCCAGCGTCCCCGGCGCCTCGTTGGCAATCTCGATTTCGGCGGGTTCCTGGACGGTCAGGCATGCCGCGCCCTTCGCGCCGTAAACATCCGCCTCAATCCAGGGTTTTCCGGAAGAGCCCGATTCGTACATGCGCGTGATGGTGAGGTTCATCTTCGACTGGCTGGAGCATCCGGACAGAAGACCCGCGCCGGCCGCCAGTCCGGCCAGCACCACCCCCATGCGGCGGTAAAGCATCATGACCAGACCTTATCAACGGTTCCCCGGGTCCGCAAGGGGGGGTGGGGCCCACCGCCGGTGGGGTCGCGACGATCCGGGGCGCTGTGGCTGGGGGTCCGGGTGGCCAGCAGGTAGCGCTCGCGCCCGGCCAGGTCATGCTCCACGCGCGCCCCGCGCCACGCGCCACCTGCCAGCAACCGTTTGGCACCCCTCCCCTGGCCATGACCGATCTCCAGCGCGAGCAGGCCGCCCGGCCGCAGGCACGCGGCGGCGGCGGGGGCGAGCCGCCGCACGATGCCCAGGCCATCGGGGCCGGCAAACAGCGCCGCCGCTGGATCATGGCGCCGGACCTCCGGCGGCAGGCGCACCCGGTCCACAGCCCGGATGTACGGGGGGTTCGCCACCACGACATCCACACCCCGCCTCCCGGCCCACCCGGTGCCGGCGAGGAGGTTCCCATGATGCACGGCGACGAGCCGCCCAACGCCCTGCCGCCGCGCATTCAGCCGGGCCAGGCGGACGGCTGGCAGCGACCGGTCCGTCGCGATGACCCGGGCCCCGGCTCGCCGCGCCAGTGCCACGGCAATCGCGCCCGATCCCGTGCAGGGCTCGATGATCCGTGCCGGACTTCCCGTTCCCGGCCGCGCCAGCCAGGCCTCCACGCGCTCCACCAACCCTTCCGTTTCCGGGCGTGGAACGAAGACGCCGCGGCGCATGACGAGGGACAGCCCCATGAATTCGCGGCGGCCGGTCAGCAGGGGGATCGGGACCCGCGTGCGACGGCGGCGGCGTACCCATTGCTTGAGGCGGGCCGCCGCGCCCGCCGGGACCACATCGTCGGGATGGGCCAGCCACCCTGCCTGCGGCCGACCCGTCGCCGCGGCCAGGAGGATCAATGCCTCCCGGCGCGCCAACCCCGGCCCGCCCGCGGCCGGCAGGAGTCCCCGCGCGGCGGCGCGGAGGAGGTCAGCCCCCGTCAGCCGGGGCGCCGCGATCCAGGGCCTCGAGCAGTTCGTCCAGGTCGCCGTCCAGCACGGCACGCAGGCGGTGCACGGTGACCCCGACCCGGTGGTCCGTCACCCGGTTCTGCGGGAAGTTATATGTCCGGACCTTTTCGCTGCGGTCGCCCGTCCGGACCTGGGCCCGCCGCGCCTCACCGCGCTTCGCGTCCGCCTCCCCCTGCCGGGCCGCCGCCAGCCGGGCGGCCAGGACTTTGAGCGCCCGCTCCTTGTTCTTGTGCTGGGAGCGCTCATCCTGGCACTGGGCCACCAGCCCCGTGGGGACGTGCACAATGCGCACCGCCGAGTACGTGGTGTTCACACTCTGACCGCCCGCACCGGAGGAGCAGTAGGTGTCGATCCGCAGGTCCTCCGGCCGGAGCTGGACCTCCACCTCGTCGGCCTGCGGCAGGGCCACGACCGCCAC
>JAHFSL010000079.1 GCA_023265785.1 Candidatus Coatesiibacteriota bacterium
AATCTGCTGGAGCAGGTCCAGCCGGCGGCGCAGGCCCGCCACCTCGCCCGTCGGCGCCGCCACGGCCCGGCGACGCGCGGGGCGCGTGGCGTGCGAACGGGCCCCCTGGGTCATCGGGGCCTATCTTAGCAATCCCGGTTCGTGCGGTTGGGCTCCGGGCAGGGGCAGGATCTCAACGCCCGCCGCCGTCACCATCAGGTGGGCGGCCCTCCTCTTCTTCGGGAACACCACGGAACCACCCGGCGCCGTGACATCCACCCCCGCGGGATTGGCGATCAGCAGGCGCAGTCGCGACAGCGCATGGAACGGTTCCGACCGTCCGGGCTCCAGCGTGACCCAGCGTTCCCGCCCGCCGTCCTTCTGGAACATGACCTCACAGCCCTCACGGGCCACGATCGTGACGGTGAACGGGCCGGTGGCGGCGGACACGACGGTGGCGGACGGCCGGGCCGTCCCGGGCAGGGGGCCGGGCGGCGTTTCGGGGGCCGATCCGCCGATCGCCGGGGTGGCGTGCCGTGCCACGACGGCCGGCGGGGTCTGGAACGGCGAGGGCGGGATCGCCCGGCCGGCATCGGCGCCCAGCCAACGGCCGAGGGCCCGGAGCCCCAGGCCGGCGATACCGCCCGCCACCAGGACCGAGATGGCCAGGAGGGCGGGTCGTCCCAGGACGGGCCAGCGGAATGCCGGTGCGGCCGCCGGCCGGGGCGCGGCCCCCGCCGCCTCGCGTGCGGGCTGGGGTGCGGCTTCCGGTCCCGTGGTTGGCGAAGCAACGCCCGCCTCGTCAAGCGCGGCCAGCGCGGCCGCCTCGTCCAGCCCCAGCTCCCTGGCCAGCGTCCGGACAAACCCGCGGATGTAGACCGGCGCCGGCATGCGCGCGTAGTCGCCCGACTCCAGTGCGCCCAGGTTGCGCAGCGTGATCCGGGTCCGCTCCGAGAGCTGTTGGAGCGTCCAGCCGCGCCGTTCCCGCGCCTCGCGCAGGAGGCGGCCCAATTCGACGGCGGGGGCCGGGCTCACGGCGCCCCCCCGAACATCCGGGGCAGTCCGTCCTGGACCTCGGTGTCGCGCGGGAGGGTCAACCGGAAGTCCTTCGCGACCAGCCCGCGGTTCGTCCGGTAACCCGAGCAGGCCAGGGTGACGCGCACCTCCGTATTCTCGAACCAGGCCTCCTGCATTGTCCAGTCGGTCGCGCTGACACGCACATGCCATACCGGTGACGCCATGCCCTCCCGCGCAAACTCAAGCCCGCACCCGCCGGCGTCACACCCGGCGAGCGCCGCCCGGTACCCCCGGCGAAAACTCGAGACGGGCGCCGCCGGGTTCAGGCCCAGCAGGCGCGCCAGTTCCGCGGGACTGGCCTTCTGGCGCCAGGCCTGCCCCGCCCCGGGAAGGTAGAGGATGAGCCGGGTCCCATCGTAGACGGCAACCTGCTAGACGGGCGCGGTGAACCGCACGCGGAACCGTTCCGGCGACCGGAGCACCATGAGTTCCCCGCGGGTCTCCTGTTCGTCCGCGGTCGCCTTCAGCCGGGTGACCTGCCGGAAGGCCAGCGTGACGTCGTGCATCCGGCTCTCCGCCGCCTCGAGCGAGGCCAGGACGGATTCGACCGTGGGAGTCACCCCGAGGGCCAGCCGCCCTGCGAGCAACGCTGACGCCCCGATCATGCCCCGGACGTCTCGCCCGCGGCCGGCGGATGGCCGTGGGGCAGAAGGATCTCCCTCGTCTTGGAGCCCTGCTTGGGACCCACCACGCCGCGCCGTTCCATGAGATCCACCAACCGGCCGGCGCGCGCGAACCCGATCCCCAGCCGCCGCTGGAGCTGGGACACCGAGGCCTCCCCCGATCGGACCACGGTCTGCACCGCCTCGCCATAGAGCGGGTCATCCTCCCCCGCATCGGTGCTCCCCCCCGCCCCGTCCGGGGCGGCCAGCGCCTCCTCGGCGGGCACCAGGTCGGGGCTCCCCTGGGCACCCCAGTGCGCCAGGATCGCGGCCACCTCCGCGGGCGAGACGAAGGCCCCCTGGGCCCGGCTGGGCTCGGCGCTCCCGGCGGGCGCGTACAACATGTCACCCCGTCCCAGCAGGGCCTCGGCCCCGTTGGCGTCAAGGATCGTCCGCGAATCCACCTTGGTCGCCACCTGGAAGGAGATCCGCGAGGGCATGTTGGCCTTGATGACGCCCGTCAGGACATCCACCGATGGACGCTGGGTCGCCACCACCAGGTGGATCCCGACACCCCGCGCCATCTGGGCCAGCCGCTGGAGGGCATCCTCGACCTCCCGCGCCTTGGCCACCATGAGGTCGGCCAATTCGTCGATTCCGACCACGATCCAGGGCAAACCCGACGGCGACAGGATGGCGCTGGCGTCCAGGTTGCCCTCCGCCGCGGCCAGGGTCTCCCGGAGGGCGGGTTCCTCCGCCACCCGCCGGTTGAACGCCTGCAGGTCGCGGCAGGTGTGGCGGGCCAACAGGTCGTAGCGCGCCTCCATGACGGCCACGAGCCAGCGCAGGCGGGCGACGGCCGACTTGGGATCCGTCACCACCTCGGCCAGCAGGTGGGGCGATTCCCGGTAGGCGATCATCTCCACCCGCTTGGGATCGATCAGGAGGAGGCGCAGCTGATCGGGGGTCCGGGTCATGATCAGGCTCAGGAGTATGGTGTGGATGCAGACGCTCTTGCCCGAGCCCGTGGTCCCCGCGATGAGCATGTGGGGCATCTGAGTCAACTCGGCGATGACGGGCTCGCCCGTGAGCGCGCGGCCCAGGAACAGCGGCAGGTCGCCCGCAGTGCGGGGGGACCCGTGCGCGGCCATCAGGCCACCCAGGGTCACGCCCGCGGGCGCGGGATGCGGAATCTCGATGCCAACGGTCCCCTTGCCCGGCAGGGGGGCCACGATGCGGATGCGCTCGGCCTTCAACGCGAGGGCGAGGTCATCCTGGAGCTGTTCCAACCGGCTGACCTTGACCCCGGCGGCGGGCTGCCACTCAAACAGGACGATCCGGGCTCCCGGCGTGGCGCCCACCACCCGGCCCTCAACCTTGAAGGCGAGGAGCGTCTGGTCAATGACCGCCGCCTGGTTGCGGACAAACTCCTCGACCACCGCGGGGCTGGCCCCGCCTCCCTCGCCGGCGAGCAGGGACGCCGGCGGGAGCGTCCAGCGTGCCGCCGCCGTTCCGCGAATTCGCGGACGGTCGCCGGGCCGGCGACGCACGGGCTCGGGAGTTCCGGCGGCCGGGACGGCCGTCTCATCGGCAACCCGCGACGCGGGCACGGGCGGCTCCACGGGGGCGAGGGGCGCGACGACGGGGACCGCGGGCGGAGGGGCCGGCGGCATGTGCACCGTAATCTTCGCGTCAGCCCCGGCGGGGCGGCCCACCGCCGCGGCCCGGGTCGCCAACCGCTGGCGCCGCCACCAGGAACCGGCGGCCGCCAGCACGCGCCCGCATGCCGCCACCACCCCACCGGCAGCCCGGCCGGCCATGGCCGGCGCCCGCCCGATCACCGGATCACGGCCCAGCAGCCAGGCCCCTCCGGCACCCGCGGAACCCGCGACCACCCACAATCCCGGCAGACCGATGGCCGCGACAAAGGCATGCGCGGCCAGGGTGCCGCCCGCGCCTGCGAGCAGGGTCCCATGCGGTTCCGGAACCGCGCCCAGCAGTGCCGCCGTCCCGCCAGTCGCCAATCCGAAGCCGGCGGCCGTCACCTTATGGCCCCCGATGCCCTCGCCCCGCCAACACCAGGCCCCCCACACCGCGACGAACAGCGGAAGCCAATAGGCCAGGAGACCAAAGAGGTCCTTAAGATTGTGCTGAAGCCAGCCCCCCAGGTCGCCCGAGGAGGCGGGGAGAGCGAGCGCCAGGAATATGAGCGAGGCGGCGAGCCAGAGGCCCGCCGCCGTGACCTTCATCAGAACGCAAACGGCACCGGCTGACCGGTGCCGTTTGCGCCTGCCGAACTACGAATCACTTCTTCTTCTTGTCCTTGTCCTTTCCCTTCTTTTTCGCCATGCTGGATTCTCACCCCCCGGTATCAATGGGTTTCGTTCCGTCCTAAGGGTATCAAGACCGATTGAGGCCTGTCAAATGGCAACAATCCGGAACACGGGCACCTGGCGGGCCACCCCGGGGAGCGTGACCGGGGCCAGCCGGTGGGTATTGAAATGGAGCCGGACCTTCCCGAAGACCGCCTGGTCCGCCAGCACCTCCCCGTCCTCCGCCTGCAGGGCCAGCCCGCGGGCCACGGCGGACGGCTCCCCCAACGCAAGGAAGTCCGTCCGCGGGCCGGACCCGAACCAGCCGGCGAGGGACTCGCCCAGCGAGACCCCGATCCCCACCCCGAACGACAATTTCATGTCGCGCGCGAACCGCTTCACCACGGGCCGCGCCGTCTTCTGGATTTCCACGGCGGCCCGCACGGCATTCAGGGCGGCGTCCACCCCGGGGCCCTCCAGGGCCCCGAAATGCGCCGCCAGCCCGGGACTCACCGCACCCCCATGGCGGAGCAGGATGTCGTTGGCCTGGGCATAGAGCTGGCTGACCAGGCGCCAGGCCTCCTCGTTGACGCCGGCAATCAGGTCCGCCGTCTTGGAGAAGGCAATGGCCACATGGCACACCTCGCGGCCGTGCCGCCGGATCGCGCTGGCTCCCCCCCGCGCAAGCAGGGCGGTCACCTCGGTCTCGGGAAAGGTCCGCAGGAGCTGTTCCCGTTCCCACCCGTCCTTGCTGCCCGCCTGCTGGGCCTGCCAGGCCATGGTCGCAATCCCCAGCAGGTCGGCCAGATCCTGAAGGTGCTGGGAATCCTCCTCACCGAACGGATCCTTGGTCAGCAGGCGCTCCAGGTACACGGCACCCACCGGCACGCCCTGCCATCGCGCGGGCGCACACAGCACCGTCCGGATGTCGTACTTGGCCACGCTTACGGCATCCCGGAACCGGGGATCCACTTCCGCGTTCGTGGTCGCGATGACGCGCCGCTCCGAAACGGCCTGGTCCACGATGGACCGGGAGAACGGCACGGACCCTTCCGGGCCGGCCTCGACGAATTCCATGGCGATGGACACCGCCGGCATCACGGCACCCGTGACGGGGTCCACGCTCAGGAAGCACCCCCGTTCGGCCCGCAATCGCTTGACGATCGTTTCCAGGTAATTCCGCTGCCAGGTCCTGGCCTCGCTGGCGGCCACCGACAATTCCAGGATGTTCCAGACGGCGGTGTCCTCGGCCAGCGGGACCCGGGAGGGTGGAACGCCGCCCGCCTCGGCAGGCCCGCCCTCGGGCAGGTCGGGAGCTTCGGTCATGGTAAACAGGATTTCCGACTGCCCGATGCGGATGATCTCGCCGGGTTGCAGGACGCGCTCGGTGACCCGCTCCCCCCCGATAAAGGTGCCGTTGGATGACCGGAGGTCGCGCACCACCCACCCGTCACCCGCCACGGCAATCTCGCAATGGCGGCGCGAGATCGCCGTGTCCTCCAGGTTGAGGTCACACTCCCGGCGGCCGATGGAACAGGCCAGTCCCGTGACCGGGACCACAAATGACGAGCCGTCCTTTCGGGTCACCTTGAGTTCGGGGCGTTTCATGGCTGGGCTCCTTCCCGGGCCGTCCACTGGAAGCGGTGCACCTGACAGCCGTTCTCGTCCACCGCCAAGAGGTCCTCGCCGTCCGCGAAGGCCGCGGCATAATATTTCGGAATGCCCCCGCCACCACCGGACCGGGGACCGCTCACATACCCGGCAAAACTTCCATCGGCGGCAAAGGCGCTCATGCGGTCGGTATCATCGCAGACGATCAACTCCTCATTGACGGTCACCGCCAGTCCCGTCAGCGGACGCGCGAACTCGCCCGGTCCCACCCCGCGCCGCCCGATTGTCGCCACATACCGGAAGCCGCGCTCGAAGACCTGCACCCGGAAATTCTCCGAATCGGCCACATACAGGCGCCCCCCCGTCCCGACCGCCAGGCCCAGCGGGGCAATGAACTCCCCCGGCCGCTCTCCGCGTGTGCCAAAGGTCTGGATCGGTGCTCCCTCCACACTGAAGGCCTTGAGCCGGTTATTCCCGGAATCAGCGACGTACACCACCCCCTCGGACTCGTCCACCGCCACGCCCCGGGGGAAGTTGAAGCCCACGACACCGGGTTCCTCATGCAGACCGACCACGACCAGGGGGCGGCCGAACGTGTGCAGGGACTTGCCCTCGACGGTGAGGGCCTGCATCCGGCAATTCTTCGTGTCGGCCACCCACAACCTGCCCTGCCCGTCGGACGCGATGGCCGTCGGATTCAGGAACCGGATACCCTCCTCCATCAGCGTTCCCTCACTGCCGATCCGCCCGAGGGCCTTCCCTTCCCGGGAAAAGATCATGACGTGACAGCGGATCGCATCCGTCACGAAGACCCGGCCGTCGGACCCCACCGCGATCGCCACGGGCAGCATGAGCTGGCCCTCACCCTTGCCCCGGCCCCCCCAGGAGGCCCGGTGCACCCACGCATGGGTCCGACCGAGCGCGTTGGCCATCGGCGGCGCCTTGCGCGAAAACTTCTCGTAGGCGGGATGCGGAACCGGCGGGGGCGCGGGAGCCTCCGGCTGGGCCTTGCCGGCCTTCCACCCGTCGAGCGCCTCCAGCATCTCCTCGGCCCGCCGGTACCGCCGCGTGAGGTCCCGCTCCAGGGCACGCCGCACGATGGCCGCCAGCTCCGGCGGGACCGCGGGGTTCACCCGGTGGGCATCCGGCGGCGCTTCATTCCCCAGGATCTTCTGGATCACCTTGGCGCCCGTATCGTCGAAGAACGGCAGTTTCCCGGTGAGCATTTCGAAGAGCAGGACGCCGACGCTGTAAATGTCGGAGGCCGGCGAGGCGCGGCCCAGGAGCTGTTCCTTGGGCATGTAGAAGAGGGTCCCCGCGGCGACGGTCTCCTCACCACTGCCCAGGGCGTGCGCCGTCCCGAAGTCGGTGATCTTGAGCCCCTTCTGCTCGGTCAGCAGGATGTTCGCCGGCTTGAGGTCGCGGTGCACGACCCCCTTGGCATGGGCATGCGCGAGGGCGTCCAGGATACTGCGCGCGATCTCCACGGCCTCGGGCAGGGGCAGGGGCCCCTTGTTCAGCCGCTCCCGCAGGCTCCGGCCCTCGATGAACTCCATGACCATGTACATGACCTCACCGGTCTTCTCCACCGTCAGGAGCTTGATGATGTGCGGATGGTCGAGCGCGGCCATCAACTTGGGTTCGGCCAGGAGCTTGTTGAAGTCCATCTTCTGGTTGTGAGGGATCTTGAGGGCGACCCGCTTGTTGAGCCAGGAATCCTCGGCGAGCCAGACCGCCCCGAAGGAACCCGAGCCGAGCTCCGCCGTCAACTTGTAGCGGCCGAGCATCTGCCCGGCCGCCACCGCCACGGCCATGGCGCCTAGCCCCGCACCTGCGCCAGGACGCGCAGGTCGTTGTCGTACAGCCACCGCATGTCGGTGATCCCGTGCTTAAGCATGGCCAGCCGTTCCACCCCGATCCCGAAGGCGAAGCCCCGGACGCCCGGTGCCGCCCAGCCCCGCCCTGCGGCGGCCAGGATGTTCGGGTGCACCATCCCCGCGCCCAGCACCTCCAGCCAGCCGGACCGGGCGCACGCCGGACAGCCCCGGCCACGGCACGAGGTGCATTCGATGGAAACCTCCGTGGAGGGTTCGGTAAAGGGGAAGAATCGCGGTTCGAACCGGACCGGGACCGGACGCCCGAAGAACTGTCCGAAGAATCCCTCCAGGACGCCGCGCAGGTCGGAGAACCGGCACCGGTCATCCACCCACAGCCCCTCCACCTGGTGAAAGACCGGGGAATGGGTGGCATCCGCGGCATCCCGCCGGTAGACCCGGCCGGGAAACACGAGGTGGACGGGGGGCTCCCGCCGGGCCATCTCCCGGCGCCACATCGCCGACGTGTGCCCGCGCAGCATCACCCGGCCATCGGGTCCCGGCGGCCCGCCCGGCACCGGGGCCAGGTAGAAGGTGTCCTGCATGTCGCGGGCCGGGTGGTCAGGCGCCGTATTCAGGAAGTCGAAATTGTCGGTCTCCGTCACGACTTCCGGCCCGCGGACCGCGCCGAATCCCATGCCACGAAAGATCTCGAGCATGGCGTCGATCGTCGCGGGGATCGGGTGGGCCGCACCACGGGACGACGCCCGCCCGGGGAGGGTCACGTCCACGGCCGGTCCTCCCGTCCCCGCCCCCAGGGCTGCCGCCCGGACGGCCACCGCCGTCTCGAGCCGCACCCGGGCCCCGTTCAGCAGGGCCCCGGCCGCCTTCCGGTCGCCGGGGGGCAGGTCCCCCAGCCCACGCAACCGCTCGAACAGCGGGCTCTTGCGCCCCAGATGAACGATGCGGAGGCGTTCCAGCGCCTCCGGATCGGGGGCCCACGCGATCG
>JAHFSL010000080.1 GCA_023265785.1 Candidatus Coatesiibacteriota bacterium
CTCGGGTCGCCGGATGCCGTCACGGGCCCGGACCTGGCGGCGCGAATCCGGGATGCTGCCGCGCCGCACCCCGTCCTCATCACCTTCGAGGTCGGCCCGGCGCCGACGGCCCTGCACCGGATCGCGGCGGGTGACCCGGCGCGCTGGACGCACGGCGCCGGGCAGGTGCTGGTGCACGGCAGTGTCGTGCCGCCGCTGGCGGCGGACCTGCGCGAGGCGCTGGAGCCGCGGTGGGCGACGGCATTTCCCGGCGTCCCCGCGCCGGACCTGTGGGGCTGACCGGGACCGCGCGCGCCCTCGCGGGCCGTGCACTTGATCTGCTCTGGCCGCCCCGCTGTCCGGGCTGTGACACGCCGCACGGACCCGCGGAGAGCGGGGGATTCTGCCCGGCATGTGCCGGGGCCCTCCCCCGACTGGACCCCCCCGTGTGCCTCCGGTGCGGCGAACCGCTGGTGGCGGACGCTGCGGGCCCGTGCGACCGCTGCCGCCGGACTCCGCCGGCATTCACCATCGCCCGGGCGGCCTGCCGGTTCGCCGGTCCGGCGCGTGCGGCGATCCATGCACTGAAGTTTGACGGCGTCCGGTCCGCCGCCGCGCCGCTGGCCGCCCTGCTCGCCGCCGATTTCGACCGGTGGCCCGCGCTCCGCGACGGGGTGGACGCCGTCCTCCCGATCCCGCTCCATCCCGTCCGGCGGCGGGGGAGGGGCTACGACCAGGCGGCCATGCTGGCGACGGGGCTGGCAACGGCCCGGGCCCTGCCGACCCTGTCCGGCGTGGTGGCCAGGGCGCGCGCGACGCCCCCGCAGGTCGGGTTGGACCGGGCCGCCCGGCTGGTCAACCTGACCGGCGCCTTTACCGTCAGGGTCCCCGCGGCGGTCGCCGGCCGCACGCTCCTGCTGGTGGACGATGTCCTGACCACGGGAGCGACCGCGGATGCATGCGCGCGGGCGCTGCTGGAGGCGGGGGCCCGGGAAGTCCGCGTGTACACGGTGGCCCGGGACTGACCACCTCCCCCCCGCCCTTGCGGGATGCCCGGGCGGTGGGTAGACTTAATTTCAGCCATGTCAGGACACTCCAAGTGGGCCACTATCAAGCGCAAGAAGGGCGCGATTGACGCCAAGCGCGGGAAGCTGTTCACCAAACTCATCCGGGAGATCAGCGTGGCGGCCCGCTCGGGCGGGGGACCCAACCCCGACATGAACCCGCGCCTGCGCGTGGCCATTGAGCGCGCTCGTGAGGCCAGCATGCCCAGCGACAACATCAAGCGCGCCGTGGCGCGGGGTGCCGGCGAGGGCGACGACGCGGTGATCTACGAGGAGACGGCCTACGAGGGATACGGGCCGGGCGGTGCGGCGGTGATTGCCGAGGCCCTGACCGATAACCGGAACCGGACCTCCTCCGAACTGCACCAGGTGTTCTCCCGCAACGGGGGCAACATGGGCGTTCCCGGTAGTGTCGCCTGGATGTTCCAGCCCGCCGGCATCATCCAGTTCGACCGCAAGCGGTTCGAAGAGGACGCGCTGATGGCCGCCGCGCTGGACGCCGGCGCCGAGGATTTCCGGGTGGCCGAGTCCACCTACGATGTCGTCACCGCGCCCGACCAGCTTGAGAAGGTGAAAACCGCGCTGGCGGCCAAGGGACTCGAGTCCGCCTCCGCCGAGCTGGTCCGCCTGCCCAAGACCACGGTGCCCCTCGACGGCAAGGCCGCCGAGCAGATGGTGCGCCTGATGGAGGCCCTTGAGGAGCATGACGATGTCCAGCGGGTCTGGGCGAACTTCGACATCTCCGAAAAACTTCTGGAGACGCTCGTTGCCGTCTGACCTGGGCCGCCGCGCCGCCCTCTGGTCTGTGGCCCTCCTGCTGGCCGCCCGGCCCGTGCTGGCCGTAGAGGAAGAGGTGGCCGTGGACGAGGCGCCGGCACCGGCGGCCTCGCCCGCGGCCAAGTCCGGTGGGACGTCCGCCAAGACCCCGGCAATGCCTGCCGCAAAGCCGGCCGCCGAAGCGCCAGCCGCGGAACCGGCAGTGGAGGCCGAGGGCGTTCCTGCTGCCGATGAGCCCGCTGCCACCGAAGAGGCCTCTGCCGAGGACGCCCCGGCGGCCGAGGCGGCTCCTGCCGCCGAGGAGCCGGCCGCGGAGGCCGCTGCGGACGAGGCGCCCGCCGGTGAAGCCGACGCCGCGGAGGAGTCCGCACCCGAGGCGGAGCCGCCAGCCGCCGAAACCCCCGCACCCGCGCCCGTTGCCGTGGCGCCCGCCCCTGCTCCGACCGCCGCTGTGACGCCGGCGGCGCCCGCGGCGTCCGAACCCGAATCCGCGGACGAGGACACCGAGATTGCCGATGATGCACCTGCGGCCGAGCCAGCCCCTGTCGCCACGGGGATCCCGACGGCGCCCGTCCCCGCCGCTGTCGAGGAAGCCGTTGCCGAACCCGAGGCGGCGGAGGAACCCGTGGCGATGGAAGCCGCGGCCGAGCCGCTCGACCTGCCCTCCGCGCCGCCCCTGCCGACCGTCAGGGCGGAGGAGGAGCCCGCCCCCGCCATGATTCGGTGGACGAACAAGGCCTCGGAACGCGCCTTTACTGATTTCATCCGCGCCGGGCTGGCCCTTGATCCCGCCGCTCCGCCGGCCTTTGCCGCCCGGGTCACGGGTACGCCCGACCCCGCCCGCCACTATGCGGGTCAGAGTCAGGAACTCCTCGTGGACGGCAACTGGCCGCGCGGCCAGATGTTCGTCGCCTACCGACTCGAACCGGGGGTCGCCGTGGCGCACTATGTCGGGATCGTGGCGGTGCGGCAGAAGGTCGCGACCGGAACGGCGCGCGCCGTCGCGCTCAAGGCGGCGGACGGCATCCGGGAGGGCGACGTTCTTCTGGCCTTCGACGCCATCCGGAACGACTACGAACGCCAGCGCGCGCAGGCCGGCCGCCGGGCCGTGGGCGGCAAGCCCGTCGTGGCCAGCGTCCGGGCCCTTTCGGACGGGCGGTCTTTTGTCGGGACCTCCGACCAGGTCCTGTGCGTGGACCGGGGAAGCGCCGAGGGCATCGGGCTGGCTTGGCTGTGCGAGTTCGCGGTCCCGGGCAAGGACCGCCAGGTGACCTGGGGCCGGGTCGTGAAGGTGGACCGCCATGCCTGCCACGTGGCATTGATGAAGCTGTACCAGCCGGTGCGCATCGGCGATGAGGCCCGTCTGAGTGACGGCGCCGTGCCGGCGCGCGCCCGGCTCTAGAACGCACTGCTCCTTCCCTCTCCGGAGGACGCCATCGTCTACAACGCCGCGGGACTGACCCTGCGGCGGTTCGAGCCGCCCACCGAGGACTCGCTCCTGCCGCCCCCCGTCGATGGCGTCCCGGGGCTGGCCCCACGGGAGCGCGACCGGGTCGCGGAATTGCGGCGCACGGCCTTTGCCGTGCGCGAACGCGATGAGGCCCGCAAGCGGGGGTGGGTGATCCTGACGCCGGCGGATGCCGCGTATCCGGACCGACTGCGCCGGATCCCCGACCCGCCGCTCGCGCTGTATGTCCAGGGCGATCCCGCGTGGCTCGTGAAGCCCTCGATCGCGATTGTGGGCAGTCGCCAGGCGAGCCCCTACGGGCGCGCGGCGGCAGAGGCGCTGGCGGGACAGTTGGCCCTCCGCGGCATCGTGATTACCTCCGGGTTCGCCCGGGGTGTGGATGCCGCCGCCCACGCGGCCGCCCTGCGTGCCGGTGGGGGGACCATCGCGGTCCTGGGCTGTGCACTGGATATCGGCTACCCCAAAGGGCACGAGGACCTGCGCCGCCGGGTCGCGGAGCACGGCTGTCTCGTCTCGGAGTTCCCGATCGGGACGGCCCCCCGCAAGGACACCTTTCCCCGGCGCAATCGGATCATCAGCGGGCTCTCCCTGGGGGTCATCGTGGCCGAGGCCCACGAGCGCAGTGGCGCCCTCATCACGGCCCGGCTGGCGGCGGAGCAGGGGCGCGAAGTCTTCGCCGTCCCGGGGCCGATCTTCCACGCGACCTCCCGCGGGCCCAACCGGCTGATCCGCGACGGTGCGCGGCTGGTGGAAACCGCGGAGGATGTCCTGGAGGAATTGGCGGCCATCCTGCCCCCCATGGCGCTGGCCTCGCCCGCTCCGGGTCCCGCCGCCGGCACCGAGGAGGCCCGGGTTGCGGCAGCGCTGGGCCCCGAGCCCGTCCTGGCCGACGAGCTGGCCCGCCGGCTGGCCCTGCCGATGGCGCAATTGCTCCCCGTGCTGTCCGTCCTGGAGTTGAAACGGTGCGTACGCCAGCATCCCGGCAAGCGATTCAGCCGGATGTAGGCCCCGAGCCCGTCCGCGCGCCCCTCGTGGCGATCGCAGGCCGGCCCAATGCGGGGAAATCCACCCTGTTCAACAGGCTGGCCGGCGGGGCGCTGTCCATTACGTCGTCCCAGCCCGGGACCACCCGGGACTGGCTGGAGGCCGGGGTGACCGTGGAGGGGCGCACGCTCCGGCTGGCCGACAGCGCGGGGTGGAAGGCCGGGGGCGCGCTCGGCGCGGCGATGGATGCCGGACTGCGCCGCGGGCTGGAAGCCGCCGATGCCATTCTCTATGTCGCGGCGGCGGATGCCGCGCCCCACCCGGACGACCTGGAGCTGACCGCGTTCCTGCGGGCGCTGGGCAAGCCGGTCCAGTTGGTCTGCAACAAGTGCGACAGCGCCGCGGACGATCCCGCCGCCTGGGAGCACTCGCGACTCGGGCTGGGCGCGCCGCTCCCCGTGTCGGCCGCCCGCAGTCGGGGGTTCGCGGAACTGCGGATGCGGCTGGCCGGGCTGGCCACCCGGGAGGCCCAGCCCGATCCGCCGGCGGCCGCCCGGGCGGTCATCCTGGGCCAACCCAATGTCGGCAAGTCCAGCCTCTTCAACGCCCTCCTCCAGGCGGAGCGCAGTCTTGTCCACGACCTGCCGGGCACAACCCGGGACCCCGTCCGCGCCCCGGCCCGGCTGGCGGGAACCGCCTGGGAGCTCGTGGACACGGCCGGCGTGGAGCGGCACGGACGGCTGGCCGAGGCGGTGTACCGCGATGCCCAGCGCCGGAGCCTTGCGTCGCTGGAGTCCGCGGATGTGTGCGTCCTCGTGATGGACCTCACCGTGCCGCTCGTGCGGCATGATCTACGATTGGCGCGCGCCACGATTGACGACGGCGCGGCGCTGGGCGTGGCGTTGAACAAGGCGGACCTCCTCACGGCCAAGGACCGCACGCGCGTGGTGGCGGAGGCGATGCCGTTCCTCAACGACCGGTTTCCCGGAATCGGCCGGTTCCCGGTTCTTTTGACCTCGGCGACGGCGGGGGACGGGGTGGATGCCCTGCGGAACGCGCTGGCGGACCTCCATCGCGTCCGCCGCACCCGGATATCCGCCGCGGACCTGGCCGAGGCCGCGCATGATTGGCCCACCGCCGGCCGCGCGTGGGGCGTGCGGCAGGAGGGCGTGGCGCCACCTGCATTTGTCGTCATGCCCCCCCCGCACACCAAGGCCGATCCGCGATTCGTCATGAACCGCCTCCGGGATCGGTTTGGCCTGCACGGGGTCCCAATCCGCGTCCGCTGGGGCGGTCGTCGGCGCGCCACATGACCTCCGAGGCGGCCAACACCGCCGCGGCGCTGGCCACCGCCTACCTCCTGGGCTCGATCCCGTTCGGTTTCCTCCTGCCGCTCCTCACCCGTGGCGTGGATGTCCGGACGCTGGGCAGTGGCAACCCGGGGGCGACCAATGTCTACCGGGTGGTCGGCCCAATGTCGGGCCTGGCCGTCGGGGCCCTGGACGGCCTCAAGGGTTGGGTGGCGGTGCTGGCCGCCGGACCCGCGGCGGCCGTGACGGGCGACTGGGTCCGGGTGGCCGCGGCCGTGCTGGCGGTTGGCGGCCACACCTGGCCGGCCTGGACGGGCTTCCGTGGCGGGAAGGGCGTCATCACGACGGCCGGCGCCTTCGTCCGGCTGGCACCCTGGCCACTCACCGGCGCCGTCGCGGTGTTTGCGTTCGTGTTCTGGACAACGCGCATGGTGGCGGCGGGATCGATCGCCGCAGCCCTCGTCCTTCCGGTGCTCGCCTTCAGCCTCCCGGATCCCGCGATGACCGGCATCGTCCGCGGCGCAACCGTGATCGTGGCCCTGCTGGTCGTGGTGCGGCACCGGTCGAATCTCCGCCGGATCATCGGCGGCACGGAATACCGGTTTCGCGGGCGGCGCCGGTGAGCCGCGTGGTGGTGGCCGGGGCGGGTGGGTGGGGGACCGCCCTTGCCGCGCACCTGGCCCGCAAGGGAGACACCGTCCTGCTGTGGGCGCGCGATCCCGTGCATGCGGCTGCCATCGCGGGCTCCCGGGAAAATACGCGACTCCTGCCCGGCGTCCTCCTGCCGCCGGGCGTCGCGGTGACCGCGGATCCCGGGCTGGCCGGGTTCGGGCTCCCCGACGCCGCCGTTTTCACGGTTCCCTCCCACGGGTTGGGCGCCGTGGCGGGCATCCTCCGCCCCGCCCTGGCCGGCGTGCCCCTGGTCGTGAGCGGCGTCAAGGGCTTCGAACCCGGAACCTTCCGCCGGCCGTCCGAGGTCCTGGCCGATGCGCTCGGCGTGGCCGCTGACCGGGTCTGCACGCTCTCCGGTCCCAGCCACGCCGAGGAAGTGGGCCGGGAGGTTCCTACCGCGGTCGTTGCGGCCGCCGCCATTCCCGCCACCGCCGCCGCCGCGCAGGCGCTTTTCTTCTCGTCACGGTTCCGCGTCTACACCCACTCCGACCTCGTCGGCGTGGAGCTCGCGGGCGCGCTGAAGAATGTCATCGCCCTCGCCTGCGGGATGACCGACGGGCTGGGCTTCGGGGACAACACCCGCGCCGCGTTGCTGACGCGCGGTCTCGCCGAAATCGCCCGGCTGGGCGCCACGCTGGGCGCGCGCCGCGGGACCTTTCAGGGGCTTGCCGGACTCGGCGACCTGGTGGTGACCTGCACGAGCCCGCTCTCACGGAACCGCCGCCTCGGCATGCGGCTGGGCGCGGGCGAGCGGCTGGAGGCGGTCGCGGGCGGCATGATCCAGGTCGCCGAGGGCGTCCGGGCGTGCGCGGCCGCGGTGGCGCTGGCGCAGGACCGCCGGGTCGCCATGCCGATCTCGGCCCAGGTCCACCGCGTCCTCTTTGGGGGCGCCCCGGCCGCAGAGGCCCTGCAGGAATTGCTCACCCGCGACCCCCGTTCGGAGGAGGAAACCGCGCCCTAGCAGGACCCTTGGGCCGCCGCCCCGCTGTTACCATAGTCAGCGTGGCAAAGCCCGGCCGTCCTCCCGATCGCGTCCTCCTGTTGAGCGTGGAACCGCCCCACGGCGGTTCCGACGGCGCCGCCGCCCTGCTGGAACTGGCCGGGCTGGTCGAGAGCGCCGGCGGGCTCGTGGTCGCCAGTGTCCTCCAGAAGCACGGCTCGGCCAGCGGGCTTCCCGGCGAGGGCAAGCTCCGCGAGGTCGCGGCCCGGTGCGCCGAGGAGCGCATCGGTGTGGTCGTGACCCGGCAGTCCCTGAGCCCCTCCGTCCAGCGGCGGATCGAGGACACCCTGCCCTGCCGGGTGCTCGACCGGACGGGGTTGATCCTGGACATATTCGCCCTGCGCGCCCGGTCGGGGGAGGGCCAGCTTCAGGTGGAGCTCGCCCAATTGCTCTACCGGCTCCCGCGGCTTTCGGGCAAGGGGACGGAACTCTCCAACCTGGGCGGCGGCATCGGCACCCGCGGTCCCGGAGAAAAGAAGCTGGAGTTCGACCGGCGGCGAATCCGGGAGCGGGTCAGCCGGGTGCGCCGGGACCTGGAGGGCCTGCGCGCCCGGCGGGGCCGCCAGCGCGACCGGCGCCATGACCGCTCCTGGCCGCTGATCGCCCTCGCCGGCTATACCAACGCGGGCAAGTCCACCCTGTTCAACGCCCTGACGGGGGAGTCGGCCACGGCCCGGCTCCAGATGTTCTCCACTCTCGACCCGCAGGTGCGCCAGGTGCGCCTTCCGGGCGGCGGCAGGGCGCTCCTGACCGATACCGTGGGCTTCATCCGGGACCTGCCCGAGGGATTGCGCGTCGCATTCCGCGCCACGCTGGAGGAGATTGGCGATGCCGACGCCGTGCTTCATGTGGTGGATGCCACCCACCCGGACGCCGCCGCCCAGGCCGCCACCGTGCGCCACGAGCTGGCCTCCCTGGATGTTGACCCGGCCTCCGTCCTCGAGGTGCACAACAAGGCCGACCTGCTTCCCCCCGCGGGCGGCCCGGTCATCCCGCGGCGCGCTGAACTCGATGCGCCGCCCCCCCTGCGGGCCTCCGCGCGGTCGGGGGAGGGCGTTCCCGACCTGCTGGCCGCCATCGAGCGGATCCTGCGGGACCGCTACTGGACCCGCTACACCTGGCGCCGTCCCGCCCCGGGACTCGTC
>JAHFSL010000475.1:0-766 GCA_023265785.1 Candidatus Coatesiibacteriota bacterium
ATGCATCGAAAAATTCCGCCCCACCGCCAGCACCGGTGCGCCCTGCATGAGCGCCATCGTGCGGGGGGTGCCACCCTCGTCACTGGTCACGAAGATATCCACGAGGTCGCCCGGCTTCAGCAACCCGGCGACTCCCCCCGCGGCATCCACCGCGATCGTGACCGCCCGCTTGCCCGGGGGCACCGCGAGCGCCAGGGCCACGCCCCCCGTAGTCAGCTTGTTCGCAAGGACCTGCTCACCGGGCGCGATCGGGGCGACGGCGAACTGGCCATCGGCCTCCTCCGCCGCCTTGAGAGCCCCCGGCTGGATGAATGCCCGGGGAATCGCCTTCACCTCGACCAGCGTCCGATCCACCCGCTGACCGCTGGCGATGTACCGAGACGCGATGAGCGCCGGGGCAGGAGTGGACAGGTCGCTCAGTGCCCGTTCGCGCGAGGCCAGCCAACCGTACGCGAGGAGTGCCGCCAGCGCGCCGGCAACACCCGAGATGGCGAGCATCTTGCGCGGAGTCATCCTGCCGCGTCCCTTCGCCGCGGCATGGATGACGCCACCGTCGCCGGGTACCTTGTCATCCTCTGGGTGATCCCGCGACCACGAGCAGGACGGAACCCGTCCCATCCGGCCGGAGGAACATGGCCACCGGCGGGGCGCCACGGCGGGAGGCGGTCAGTCCCTGGTCCGTGGCCGGCCCCAGCGTCCAACCCGCCCCGGGCAGCCGCGAGACACCCTCGGCCACCACGGCATGCGGGGAGGCGGCGGTGTGGTA
>JAHFSL010000475.1:776-2726 GCA_023265785.1 Candidatus Coatesiibacteriota bacterium
AGGTGCAGCAGCCGGCGGCCGGACCCGAGCCGGGGCAACCCCTGCGGCTCGCGGCCGGGCGCCTCGCCCCGGGCATCCGACCAGACGGGCTGGGAACTAAACACGGCGAGCGCCGCCCACCCTTCCCCGGTCTCAGGCGTTCCAAGCAGGAGCACGGCACCGCCGCGGCGGTAGGTGCGCAACGCCACCGCGCCATCAGGTCCGGCGAGCATCCGCCCGGGACGCTGGGACGGTTTCCAACCCTGCACATCCAGCTCATGCAGCAAGGCATCATCGGTTGATCCCGCCCGGATCACGGCATACCGGGCCGGCGTTTGGTTGATCCGCACGGCCCCGGTCAACAGCACTTCGGACCGGACCGGCAACGGCAACCGGGGTGCGACTGACCGCGCGGGACTGACCCCGGAAAGGGCGAATGACAAGAAGCAACCGGCCAGCAAGCGGGTCATTCCGCAGCCCCCGCCCTGCTCATCCCCGGAATATGCAGGACCCGGCCGAGCGCGGCGAAAGGAGCTTTCCAGGTTCCGCTGATGCAGACTGACTCAAAGGCGACCGGCAGCCCCGCCGACCAGATGCGCCGCAACGGCCGACCGACCGGAAGCACCGCCGCTACCTTGATTCTGGTGCCGGGGGTTGCTGCCGCAAAGAGCGAGCGGAACGGCCCCACCGGGGTCCCACCCGGCACCGTCGGTAGCCCGGCGGACTCAACCGTCACCACCACATGCGCAGTCGCGGGCAGCACGATGGCTTTGGCGTATCCGTTGGCCAGCCCGGTCAGGAGCGTGGCGCTCGTGGTCCCCGCCGCGGCCTCCCGCATAATCGCGTGCGCCACCACCGCCAGTTGGTACCGGGCCCGCGCCAGCGCCACCAGGTTCCAGGTGCCGTAGACGATGGTGAGGAACAGGGGGGTGACCAGGGCCACCTCGAGCAGGGCGGCCCCGCGCTGCCCGCAACCGTGTTGATGCCGCCGGAATCGCCTCATGGTGAAGAATGTGATTATGTTCCCCGGGCTGCTGCTCGTCAAGGGGCATGCGATAATCCGGGCATGCGCCTCCCGGTGGCCGCCGCGCTGGTCTGGCTCGCTTCGGGTCCCCTGTTCGCCGCCCCCAGCAGCACGCTGCTCACGGGTTCCACACCGTCACGTAGTGATACCGAGTTATATCTCGAGGCCAATGGCTCGTTTATGGAGGGAATCTCACTTTCCGCCACATCGGTGGAGTCCCTCGAGGGCAACCTGAAGACGACTCCTGACAATCTCGCTGATCGGACTCGGCTGCTTGCATATTATTCCACCAAACGGTTCCATGATGAAGCGGCTAAAAAGAATCGCCTCGTCCACCTGTACTGGGTTATCGAACATCGCCCCGAATCGCATGTGGCTGGGCTGGCAGGAGCCATGAACTTGTACTCAGGCATCGATGGCGCGGACGCTTGGGTGAAGGCAAAGACACTCTGGCTGAACCAACTGGAAGCCCACCCCGATGATCTCCGGATAATGAGCAATGCAGCTGAATTTCTGCTAATCGAAGACAAGCCGGGCGCAGAGAAGTTGCTCCAACGCGCGGTGCGGGCTGATCCCAAGAATCCCAAGTGGCACCAGCAGCTCGGGCAGCTCTATCTCCTGCAAACCGTCGGCACGATAGATCATGGGGCCAAGTATGCCGCCGCGTCCAAGGCCCTGCAACAGTTTGAGCTGGCCCGACCACTGATTCCAGTTGAAGGTGACCGCCTTCAGATATCCGGAGAGCTGGTTCGCTCCTCCTTCATGGTTGATCGCCTGGACAAAACCAAAGAGTACGCCGACGAATGGATGAAGAAAGTCCCGGTCGGGCGCTGGGATTATTCGAACGCGCAGCATTACGGCCACACCGCACTCGGCCTCATCGCCCTCAAGAACAAAGACATCAAATCCGCGCGAAATCATCTCGGCCAGTCCGCGGATCACAAGGG
>JAHFSL010000476.1:0-576 GCA_023265785.1 Candidatus Coatesiibacteriota bacterium
TATCCGGGAAATCAACTTCTGCTACGGCCATCGCCTGCTCAATTACGATGGGAAATGCCGCCACCTGCATGGCCACAACGGGCGCGTTGAAATTGAACTGCGGGCCGCGGCGCTGGACCGGCTGGGGATGGTGATGGATTTTGTGGAGGTCAAGGCGCGGGTCCAGGCCTGGATTGATGCTGAATTGGACCACCGGATGCTCATGTCCAGCGCCGATCCCCTGGTCCCGCTCCTCAAGGAGCGGGGTGAGCCGCTCGTCCTGGTGGATGGCAATCCAACCGCCGAGCGGATCGCCCGGCTTATCTTCGATCACGCCAAGGCCGAGGGACTCCCCGTGGCCAGCGTGCGGCTGTGGGAAACCCCGGGTTCGTCCGCCTCCTACTCGGAGGGCGGGGTCGTCTAGACCCGGATCCGGACCGGCTTGCCGGTCCGGGCGGACCGGAACGCCGACTGGGTCAGGGCCGTGACGAGGAGCCCGAATTCCCCGGGAACCTCATTGGGACTCTCCTTGCGGATCGCCTTCACGAACCCCGCGTCCTGGTCGTGGTAGTGGCCGAACGACTCGACCTTGGCTTT
>JAHFSL010000476.1:586-2715 GCA_023265785.1 Candidatus Coatesiibacteriota bacterium
GTCGCCGTTCAGGTAGAACAGCGCGCCCTTGTCGCCGGCGATCGCGTGGTATTCCCAGAATCCGGGGGTGTTGCCCGAGATGGTTACCGTCCAGATCGTTCCGCCGGAAAGCTTCGCAGTGAGCCCGGAGTTGATGTCCACCCGGGTCCCGTGATTATCGGCGTAGGCGGAGACGGCAACCGGCTTCTGACCGGTGACCCAAAGGATGATGTCCTGGACATGCGAGCCCGAGTCGTTCAACTGGCCGCCCAGCGAGAGCTTCGGGTCCTGGCGCCACGACCCCGCCGTCCCGCGCATCCAGTCCTGGCCCAGCGAGGAGGAGATGGACTGCACCTGACCCATCCGGCCCTCCTGGATGAACTTGCGCATGAACCGGAACTTGGGGTCGAAGTGCCGCTGGTAGGAGATCATCAGAACTTTACCGACCTTCTTTGCCCGGGTGATCGCGGCCTTGGCCTGCGCGACGGAACCCACAAAGGGCTTTTCCACGAGCACATGGCACCCGGCGGCCAGGGCGTCCATCACCTGGGGGCCGTGGTCCACATGGCGCGACCCGATCACGACGGCGTCCACCCTGGAATTGGCGAGGAGTTCGCGGTGGCTCGCATAGGTGCTGGCGGGCCGGAGCGCCCCATGCGCGTCCTTGAGCTTGGCCATGTTGGCCTCGGCAGGATCGGCCATCGCGCCGATCGTGACGCCCTTGATCTTGAGGATGTTCGAGACATGCCAGCCCATGATGCCGCCGCACCCGATCAGTCCGACCGTCAGTTCACTTGCATCCGCCATGGTGTCCTCCCGCCGTCCCATCACGAAGGGACGGCGGAATATCGTACAATATCGCGATGCCGGAATCGTACCAGGCTGTTGCTGTCAAAATTGAAGAGGTGTCGGAGCGGGTGCGCCGCCTGCACCTCCATATGGAGGGCAAGCCGCTCACCTTCAAGCCCGGGCAGTTCGTCATGGCGGACCTCACCAAGCCCGACGGGACTCCCCACAAGCGCGCCTATTCCATTGCCTCCGCCCCCCATATGGGCGACCCACTCGAGCTGGTCGTCAAGTACGAGGAGGGCGGGGTGGCGTCGGAGTTCTTCTTCAAGGTCCTGAAGGAGGGGGGCTCCTTCCCGGCCCGTGCCCCCTTCGGGGCGTTCGTGATCAAGGAGCCGGTCCCTGAATCGCTGGCGTTCGTGGGGACCGGGACGGGCGTTGCGCCCCTGCGCAGCATGATCCATGCCCTGTACCACGATGGCCTGGGGCCGACGCGGAAGGTCTGGCTTTTCCTGGGGGTCCGGTATGAAACGGAGATCCTGTATGACGCGGAGTGGAAGAAGCTGGCGGCGGAACATCCCGGATTTACCTACATTCCGACCATCAGCCGGCCCCAGCCCGACTGGAAGGGCGAAAAGGGCTATGTCCAGGAAAAGGTGAAGGCGTTCCTGCCGTTCATACCCGGTATGAAGGCCTATGCCTGCGGCGGCGACGCGATGATGAAGGATCTGGGCGCGGCGCTGGTGGAGAAGGGCCATCCCAAGGAGATGCTCCACTACGAGATCTGGTGAGGCGTTCGCCCAGCGCCTCCTGCGCTGGTATGACCGACACAAGCGCGACCTCCCGTGGCGCCGGACCCGTGATCCCTACCACATCCTTGTCTCTGAAGTGATGCTCCAGCAGACCCAGGTGGACCGGGTCATCCCGAAATACGGAGAATTCCTGCGCAAGTATCCGTCCCTCAAGTCGTTGAGCGCCGCGGAGCCGCGCGAGGTCCGGAAGATCTGGTACCCGCTCGGGTACAACGCACGGCCCCTTCGTCTGCACGCGCTGGCGCGGGAGACGGTGGCCCGGTACGGGGGGCGGTTGCCGAGGGGGAAGGAGAATCTCAATTCCCTGCCGGGCGTGGGGAAATACACCGCGGGCGCGGTCGCATCCATCGCACATGGCGAGCGGGCGGCGGTGGTGGACACCAACGTGCGGCGCGTCCTGACCCGGGTCTTCCACGGCCGCCGGACCATTCCGGACAAGGCCGTCTGGGCGCTGGCCGATCGGCTGGTCCCGGCCGGCCGGCCGGGCTACTACAATCAGGCCCTGATGGACCTCGGCGCCACCGTGTGCTCGCCGCGCGCACCCCGGTGCCC
>JAHFSL010000477.1 GCA_023265785.1 Candidatus Coatesiibacteriota bacterium
CAGAGTTTACATTTCTTGACCAAGAGAGGTCATTTATTGACCTCGCGCAGGCCAACCCGAAAGCGGCGGGGGGACAGCCCGGTGGCGGACCGGAAGACCCGCGAAAACTGCGGCAATCCGGAAAAGCCGAGGCGGGCGGAAACCGTCTTGACCGGTAACCCGGTGTCCCGGAGGAGCGCGCGGGCCTCCTCCACGCGGCGCGCCCGCCACCAGGCCATGGGCGAACGCCCCATCTCAGCCGTGAACCGGCGGCACAGGCCGTGCTCGTTCAATCCGACGGCACGGGCCACATCTCCGAGGGTGACACGTTCATAAAGGCGCGCGTCAAGAAAACGCCGTGCCCGGTCCACCACGGCATCTGGACCGGGCCGGGGCCGTGCGGAACCCGGGCCCGGACCCCTCGTGCCGCGCGCCGTGCGCAGGGTCAGGAGAAGCTCCAGCATCTTCATCTTCCCTTCACCTGAATATGTGAAGCGGGCATCCGCTGCCGCGCGGCGCATGACCTCATCCAGGAGGGAGCGGGCCGGCCCACGTGGAGTGAATGGCTGGAGCGCCAGCCCGCCCAGATCCACCGAGGAGGTGAAGATCATCCAGAAATTGTACGGGGGCCGGCCGGGTTCGGCCTCCACCCGGTACCGGCGGCCGGCGGGAATCAGAATGAGCCGGTCCCGCGGGACCTCGATCGTCCGGCCCGGCAGGAGCACCCGGCACGCGGATGGACGGGCCCACAGCAGGAGGCTCCGGCCGCGCTGGGTTGCCCAACCCGCCGCGCGTGGTTCGCGTGGTTCCCAGCCCGGGCCGGCCCACAGGAAGGACAGCCACGCTTCACGGTCGCCCGACGCCCGCACCGGCACATGGTAGAACCGGAATCCGTGCGGGAGCCCCCCGGCCTCCAGGGCCGCCCGGAATCCGCCGTAGAATTCCCGGGTGAGCGCCGCCAGGGCGCGGCGGCGTACGGGATCGAGCACGGGGATCTGGCGCGCAAACCAGGAGATGGCCCGGTGGTTGAGCGGGCCTGAATCATGGACGAGCGGCCCTGTCGCTGCCAGCACGCGACCGGCCGTCTCGCCGCCCGGCTCGGCCGCCGGCGCGACCGGCGAACAGAACAGGTGCCCTTCCGTCCTCCCCCGGTGCCGCAGCGGAACGGCGAACTGCCACAACCCGGCGTGACAACGGGAAAAAGACGGCCCGGACACGGCGGCGGCGCACGCCGCCGCTTCGGAGGCGTCGCAGTGCATCCGCCCGCGTGGATCCTTCCGGATGGTCTCGCAGAGGAGGGGACGGCCTGCGTCCAACGGCGTACCCGGCACCGAGATCCCGGAGAGCCGCAGGGAGGCGTGAACGCCGAACAGCCGGTAGACCAGAACCTCAAAATCGCGGAGCACCGTCCGCGCCCGGGGCGAGAGAGCGCGCACTTCACCTGGATGCTTCACCGGTTCCTCGATGATACAATTTCCGCGCCGTGATCCCCCTGGCCATGCTGGATCCCGCGTCTTCCTGATACACGCCAGCATCGGTCATCGGCATCCGGACCCCCGCCTACGGTGGGGTTGACCCCGGCCAGCGGGATCGTCCACCGCAGCCACCGGGTCGTGGACAGCCCGGGATTCTCGTCGGTGAACGCCGCCGGCGGTCGCGATCCCCAATCTCTCCCGCCCGTTCCCCTCCGCGCGGATGCTGGTGGCCGATCTGTCGGCCCTGGTCGGAAATAGTCAGGCCATCCGCTGACCGGGCCCGGATCAGCCCAGAAACGGCTCCGCAAGAAGGCGCAGCCCGATCACAACCAGTCCCGCGGCGAGTAGGCGCGCGACCGCGCCCGACGAGATCCGCCGATCCAGCGCCACACCCGCGATCGAACCCGCCACGCTCCCGACGGCGAGCGCGAAGGCGGGTCCCCAGCGAACCGCCCCATGCGCCGCCGCCGCGGCGGCGCCTGAAAGCGCGGTAATCGCCAGCAGCGCCGAGGAGATCCCGACGGCGACCACGTGCGGCAGCCGCATCGCCAGGATCAGCGCAGGCACCAGCAGCACGCCTCCCCCGATGCCGGCCAGCGCGGACAGGCACCCCGCCGCGAACGCCAGCGGCAGTCCGCGACGCAGGTCCACGTAGTAGGACCAGCGGTGGCCCGCGATATCCTCGATCCTCCGCACGGTCAACTCCCGCCGCAGATACGCCCCGTACGCCTGGGACCGCTCCCGCAGTGAAACGAACGGATTGGCGGGGCGCCGGGCGATCGCCACCCCGATGAGCATCAGCAGCGCACCGAATGCCACCGAGAACGGCCCGTGGGGCACCCGACTCGCCAGCAGCGAACCCAGCACCGCGCCGGGGACCGCCGTCGTGGCCAGCCGCAGCGAGGTGGCCCAGTCGAGATCGCGCCGCCGCGCATGCTGCCAGGTCGCGGCGACGCCCCCGGCGAACACGGCGCACAGGGACGTCCCGACGGATTGCGCGACGGGAAGCCCGCCCCACAGGAGCAGCGCCGGCATGATGACGAACCCGCCCCCCGAGCCCACGATCGCCCCGTAGGCCCCCGCCACCAGCCCCAACGCCGTGTAAGCCGTCGCCTCCTGCATCAGACCTCTTTTAATTGACCGTCACGCGATAGCACGCGCATCCAGTCGTGTTGACGCCTGCCAGCGGGATTGTGAACCGGAGCCAGCGCGTTCCTCCAACCGGGTTCGCCTCGGTGAAAGTCGCGGGGGGTGTGGTGG
>JAHFSL010000081.1 GCA_023265785.1 Candidatus Coatesiibacteriota bacterium
GTTCACGATCACCGGCTTCTACGGCGTGGTCTGCGCGCCAACCCAGGTGTCCAACACCGCGTACGTGGCGGTCATGAACACCTGCGGGGTGTTTGCGGATGGCGTGAGCAACGCGGTGGGGAACCTGGTCCAGCCGGCGAGCGTGAACCTGACGGTGGTGAAGAACCAGGTGCCCGGCACACCCGGTGTCGGAAGCCTGGTTTCCTATCAGATTGTTGTGACGAACTTCGGCTCTGCCACTGTAACGGCGCTGACCGTGACGGACACGATTTCGCCGGTGGTGGGCATCTCGGGTACCAGTGCGGACCAGCCCGCGGGTTGGTCCGCATCCACGGTGATCGGCGGGGCCTCCGCGACCCGGTTCGACTGGAGCCGCGCGGGCTTCACCTTCAACCCCGGGACGTCGCTGACCTTCACCATCACGGGGAACGTCGGCACGATCTGCGTGGCGACGACGGTGTCGAACACGGCCTTCATCGCCGCCACAACTGACTGCGCGGTGACCACGCTTCAGGCGGTGGCCAGCGGGTTTACGCTGGCGGCGCCGACGCTGTCCTATACAGCCGTCAAGTTCCTGGCCTCCACCGGCGGCGTGGGGGCGCCCGTGACTTACGCCATCGTGGTGACGAACACCGGTCAGGCAACCATCACCACGCTCACGGTGACCGACACGATCTCGCCGATCGTGGTGAGCGGAACCGCGACCGAAGCCAGCGGCTTCTCGACGCCGGTGGTGACGGGCGGGGCGTCGGCGACCCGGTTTGACTGGGTGAGTGGCGCAGGCCTGCTCTTCAACCCGGGCACCTCACTGACCTTTACGATCACCGGCAGGTACGGGCTGGTGTGTGCGGCGAGCCAGGTTTCCAGTACCGGGTTTGTGGTGGCGGGCATTGCCTGCTCGCAGACGACCGCCGTCACCAATGCCGTGGGCAACCTAGTCCAGCCGCCCACCGCCGGGTTGACGGTGGTGACCAACCAGGTCCCGGCGTCACCGGTCATCGGCGGCGTCCTGACCTACCAGGTGGTGGTCGTCAACAACGGTACGGCAACGCTGACGGATCTCACCGTGACCGACACGGTTTCGCCGGTCCTGCTGGGCCCGGCCGGGGACCAACCGGCCGGGTTTGCGGCGGCGACCGTGACGGGCGGGGCCTCGGCCACCCGGTTTGACTGGATCCGCACCGGGTTCACCATGACGCCGGGAACCACCTACACCTTCACCATCACGGGGACGGTCGGGACGCTCTGCATCGCACAGGCCGTGACCAACACGGGCTTCATCACGGGAACCTCGGACTGCGGGGTCACGATTCAGCAGGCCGCCGCCGGCGGGTTCACCCTGGCCCCGCCGACCCTTTCGTACACGGCGGCCACCCTGCTGTCCTCTGCCGGCGGCGTGGGGAGTGCCGTGACCTATGTGCTGGTGGTGACGAATACGGGCAGTGCGACCATTACGACGCTGTCGGTGACGGATACGGTCGGGGCCGTGGTGGTGGGGGCGGTTGCGGACCAGCCGGCGGGCTGGGCGGGTGCGACGGTGACGGGCGGCGTGTCGGCCACGCGATTCGACTGGAGCCGGAATGGGTTTTCCTTCCCCCCCGGAGGCACCCTCACCTTCACGATCACCGGCAGGTACGGGCTGGTGTGCGGGGCGACCCAGGTTTCGAATACGGGCTTTGTGACGGCGGGGACGCCGTGCGGATTGTCCGCTTCGTTCACCAATGCCGTGGGCAACCTGGTCCAGCCGCCGGTCACGGCGTGGACCACGGTCCTCCAGCAGGCCCCGGCGGCGCCCGGCACCGGGGATGTCGTCACCTACCGCATCATGGTGGCCAACACGGGAACCGCGACCCTGACCGGTCTCACGGTGGCGGACACGGTTGCCGCGGCGGTGATGCCGCCCTATACCACGGACCAACCGGTGGGTTGGGGGGTGCCGATCATTGCGGATGCGCCGGGCACCGGGACCCGGTTTGCGTGGAGCGCCGGGCCGGACCTGAATCCCGGGCAGGTCTTCACATTTACCATCTCCGGCACGGTGGGGACGGCCTGTGTGCCGACCGGGTCCTCCAGCACCGGGTATGTCACCGCCACCCCGCCATGTGGGGTCGTGCTGACCTCCTTCACGAATGCCTCCGGCTTCTTCCTGCCTGCCCCGGTGGCATCCCTTGCGGTCTTCGCCACGCAGTTGACCGGCGGGGGGGTGGGGGATCCCGTGACCTACCGGCTGGTGGTCACCAACACGGGCGGGGCCACCCTGCCGTCCCTGGCGCTGTCCGATACCATCAGCCCTGTCGTGGTGAACGCCACCTCGGATCAGCCGGTCGGCTGGGCGGCCGCCGTGGTCACGGGGACCGGATCGGGCACCCGGTATGACTGGGCCAATGCCTCTCTGGTGTTCCTGCCGGGTGCCTCGCTGACCTTCACGATTACGGGGAATATTGGCGCGGTCTGTGGCAACGCGATTGTTTCCACCACGGCCTATGCCGCGGCCACAACGGTGTGTTCGGTCGCGGGGGCGTTCGCCAATGCGACGCAGTTCACCGTGCCCGGTCCCGTCGCGGGCCTCGCGGTCAGCGTCTCGCATGCACCCGCCTCCCCGGCCGGCGGGACCCCCGTCACCTACCTGATCGTGGCCCAGAACACCGGAACGGCCACGCTGACCTCCCTCACGCTGGCCGAAACACTTCCCGCGGCAGTGGCCTTTACGGGTGAGGTGCATCCGGGGGGGCTGGCGCACACCAATCCTTCCGGGGCCCTGCATGTCTGGTCGGGAGCCGTCTCGCTCGTACCTGGCGCCGTGGTGACGGTCAGCGTGACTGGCACCGTGGCGTGTTCGGGGGGGACGGTCTCCACCACCGTCGCCGGCTCGGCCGGGTGGATCTGCGGGAGCGTGGCGGGTCAGGGCGGGGACGCGTTCGTCATGCCCCTGCCGGGCGCACTGGTTGCGGCTGTGGCGGCCCCAACCCCGGTCTCGGGGGGGCAGTGGTTCGCCGTGTCCCTGACCGTGACCAACACCGGCGGGTCGGATGTGACGGGGATCACGGCCACGGCGTTCGTCGCACCGGGTGCAGGGCTGGTGGCCTGGGAGACGGGCGCACTGCCCCCGGGTCCCATCACGCTGGTGCCGGGTTCGGCGCAAACATTCCAGTGGACCTACTCGGCGACCGCGGCAGGCTCCGTGACCTGGACCCTGACCGCCAACGGTGTGACATGCGGGGGATCCGTGTTGGGAGCGGCCCAGGTTGCGACGACCGTGCAGGTGCCCGCCGGGTTGGCGGTGGCGGTGGCGCAAATACCGACGCCCGTTTCGGTGGGGCAATCGTTCTGGGTGACAGTGACGGTGACCAATACCGGGCAGGCCCCGGCCACGGGCGTGACGCCGGTGGTGCCGTTGGTGAACGGACCGGGGAACGCGACCCTGGTCGGGGGGCCGTTCCCGACCGCACCGCTCACGCTGGCCGGAGGTGCTTCCGTCACCTTTACCTATACGTTTACGGCTTCGACTGCGGGCGGAATCTCCCTGACGACGACCGTGACCGGTGTGGATGGAAACTCCGGAAGCCCGATCTCGATGGGGCCGGTGACCTCGACCGGGGGCGCGGTGCAGACCCCCGCCTTCCTCGCCGCCTCCCTCGTGCTGGCGCCGCTCAATCTCGGTGTGGGGCAGGCGGTACTGGTCACCCTGACCGTATCGAATACGGGTCAGGCCGGGGCCACCGCCACCCTGCCTGCCGGCCCTCAGGTGTGGGGGAGCGGGTCCTTGGCCTTCCTGGCCGGGCCCAATCCTGTCTTCCCTGCGGCCATTGCGGGGGGCTCCTTCCAGGTCTTCACCTGGTCCTACACCGGTTCCGCGCTGGGCCAGGCGGGCCTCACGGTGACGGTGACGGGGCAGGATGCGAATTCGGGGGCAGCGCTCGCCCCCGCTGTTGCCACCAGCGCCACGGTCGCCATTACACCGCTGGCGGCGCTCAGCGTTGCGGCGGCAGCCTTTCCCGTGCCGGCGAGCGTGGGGCAGTGGATCACGGTGACCCTGACGGTCACGAACACCGGCGGGACGAACGCCAACGGCGTCCTGCCCGGGATCGTGAACGGATCGGGCGCTCTCCTGACTCCGGTCAGCGGTCCGCTTCCGACAGGCCCGCTGGTGCTGGTACCGGGAGGGGCGGCGACATTTGTCTGGACCTATTCGGTGGCGGGTGCGGGGACCCTGTCGCTCGGGCTGACGGCGACGGGTACCGACGCCAACCTGGGGACGCCCCTGTACGCGGCCGCGAACCTGGTGGTGGCGGGTGGATTGCAGTCTTCCGCGAAGCTCGTGGCCTCCATCGTCCAAATCCCGACCCCTGTTTCCGTCGGGCAGTCATTCCTGGTGACGGTCACCGTGACGAACACCGGCCAGGCCACGGCGACAGGCGTGACCGTGCCGGTGCCGGGAGTGACGGGACCGGGCGGCGCCACCTTCGTGGGTGGGCCGACCCCGGCGGGGCCGGTGAGCCTGCCGGGCGGCACCTCGGTGACCTTCACCTTTACCTTCACGGCCTCCGCGCCCGGAAGCGTCGCCTTCGCCTCCACGGCGACAGGGGCGGATGCCAATTCGGGCCGGGCCCTGACCACGGGCACCGTGACCGGAGGCGTCGGCTTCGTCCAGTCGGCCGCGAACCTGGTCGCAGCCGTGGCGGTCATCCCCGGCCAGATGTCGAGCGGCCAGCCGTTCTGGGTGACGGTGACGGTGACCAATACGGGGGGGGCGGCGGCCAGCGGGGTGGTCGTCTCCCCGCCGTTCGTGTCCGGGCCCGGCGGCGCCACGCTGGTCGGGGGTCCGTTCCCGCCCGGGCCGCTCACGGTGGGGGCCGGCGCCTCCATCGTCTTTACCTTCACCTATACGGCCGGGACAGCGGGCGTCGTGGGATTCACGCTGACGGTGACGGGCGCCGACGCGAATTCCGGGACCCCGCTGACGACGGGCCCGGCCGTCAACGGCGGGGCCGCCGCGGTGCAGGTCCCGGCGGTCCTGACGGCCGCGCTGTCCATCTCCGCCACGGCCGTGCAGACCGGCACGCCGGTGCTCGTCATCTTCACCGTTTCAAACTCGGGGACCGCCGCCGCCGTGGCCATGCCGTTGCCCCTGCTCTTCCTGTCCGGAACGGGGACCGGCGCGGTGGTCGGACCCACAGGGTTCCCGGTGACCGTCGCCGGGGGCGCGACGATGACCTTCAGTTGGACCGTGACCGGGCTGACGGCGGCCCCGCTGTCCTTCTCCCTTACGGCGACGGCCCAGGACGCCAACGCGGGGACCCCGCTGGCGGCATTTGCCGCCGGTGGCCCGCTCCAGGTGTACGCGGTGCCCCAGCCGCCTCTCCTGCGGGTGGTCGCCATCACCACGGCGCCGACGGAAGTACATCCCGGCGAGGTGATCACGGTGACCATCATTGTGCGCAACGACGGGTCGGGACCCGCGTTCAATGTAACGCCCACGGCGGTTGGCGTGTCGGGTTCCTCCGGTGCCACGCCGACCGGGGGGCCATCCCCCGCGACCCTTCCCGTCCTGGCGGCCGGGGCGACGGCGACCTTTACCTACACCTATGTGGCCGGCGGGCTGGGGTCTGTCGCCTTTACCGCCGGGGCCACGGCGTCCGGTGGGGTGGTGGCGGCGGCGGTGAATTCGGAATTCATGACCATCGCCAGCTTTGGCATCAAGCCCTCCGACGCGATCGCGGACCCCAATCCATTCTCGCTGTCCAAGGGCGGGGTCCTGACCTTCCGCAACCTGCCCCGCGATTCCACCGTCTGGGTCTTTACCATCGCCGGTGAGCAGGTGCGCAAGGCGGCGGTGGACGCGTTCGGGATCGCCAGCTGGGATGGGCGGAATGAGGCGGGGAACCGCGTCATTCCGGCGGTCTACCTGTTCGTGGTCCAGTCGCCCGGCGCGAAGCGGTTTGTCGGCCGGATCGAGGTGGACCGGTGAGGGGACGCCTGGTGGCCGGCCTCCTGGCGGCGGCCGTGACGGCGCGTGCCGGCGGGCCCGGGAGCACCGGGGCCAACGGGCTCAAGCTCTCCGCCGCGGCCCGGCCGGAAAGCATGGGGGGGGCGTTTACCGGGCTGGCGGACGACCTGAACGCCCTCTTCTGGAACCCGGCAGGACTCGCCCTCCTGCACAGCGCGCAGGTCAGCGTGATGCACGCCTCGTATGTGGCCGATACGGGGTACGAGATGCTGGCCGCCGGCCTGCCCCTGGGGCCGCTGGGGACGGTGGGCGCCGCCGCCAGTTTCCTCAATTACGGCTCCTTCCCGAAGGTCTCCGGCGGCACCTCCGGGTTGCTCGGATCGCTGGCCCCCGCGGATATCTTTGTCGTCACGGGCTGGGGCCTGGCCCTGCCCCCGGTGTTCGGGCTGGACCGGATCCGTGCGGGGGTGAATGTGAAACTCACCTTCCAGCAGTTGTCCTACGCCACCCAGAGCGGGCTGGCCTTCACGGGCGGCCTGCTTTGGGACACCCCCCTCGAGGGGTTGCGTGCCGGCACGGTCGTGGACAATGCCGGAACGCTCGTCAACATCGGTGGTCTCCTGCCGCTCGCCTGGCAGGTGGGGGCGGCCTACTCCCGGCAGGTCGTGCCGGACTGGAAGGCGACCGCCACGGCCGATACCAAGGTGCAGGTGGACACTTCGTTTCACGGCGGACTCGGTCTGGAAGTGACGGCCCATAACCTGGTGGCGGTCCGGGGTGGCTGGCGGGGCGGCGGTGCCGAGGGCGGCCCCACATTCGGATTGGGGGCCGGGTATCCCGTGGTCGCGCTGAATCGTGAGCTCCGCCTCCAGCTCGATTACGCGTTGGCCGCCCACGGCCTGCTCGGCAGTGCCCAGCGCGCCCAGCTGACGGTGGGGTGGGGAGCGGCGATCCTCAAGCCAATGGGACCGCTGGCGATTGCCGGTGACTGGGAGGTGGCCCGCCTGAATTGGACCGGGCCCGGGCCGGCCTATCGCGTCGAAGTCCGGCCCGAGGCGGAAGCCGAGTGGGTCCAGCTCACGGACCGGCCACAGGCCGATGTGAGCTATGCGGCGACCGGCCTGCCACCGGCGAAATACCGGTTCCGGGTGAGCGTGGCCGACCCAGCCCGGCCGGCCTGGCGGGGTGCCTCGCGGGAAAGTGAATGGACTGTCCTGCCCCCGCCCCTGCCACCGCTGGAACTGCGCATCGTGCCCGACGGGCTGGACAACAAGCTGGCCTGGAAGGCCGGGGCCGGTCCTGCCTACCATGTCTATGCCGTGGCTGGCGGGGATCCCGAGCCGTTGCAGGTGACGGAACGCCCGACTCCGGGGACCGAGTACTCGTTGAAGGGCCTGCCGCCGGGGGAATACACCTTCGTCGTGTCCTCGGCGGACCCGAAGCGGCCGGGCTGGAAAGGACCGCAATCCAATGAGACCCGGCTGGTCCTGGAGCCGCCCAAGGTGGAAGCCGGTCTTGAGGCGCTCAAGAATGTGCAGAAAAACCTTGGCAAGATCCTCTTCGAAAATGACCGGGACCTGATCAATCTGGAGTCCGATGCGGTGCTTGCGGTCGTGGCGGATGTCCTCCAGCGATTCCCCCAATTCACGGTGCGGGTCGAAGGGCACACGGACAATCACGGGGGCCGGGACCATAACCGGAAGCTGTCCCAGGCCCGCGCGGAGGCCGTGGTACGCTATCTCGTCGAGAAGAAGGGCGTGGATGGGTCGCGGCTGGGCGCAAAGGGCTTTGGTGATGCCCGCCCGATCAGCGATAACGGAACGGAGGAAGGCCGGGCGGAGAACCGCCGGGTCGAGTTCATCGTCAACAATCTTTGAGGAGGGCACGCATGGCACGCAAGAAGACACGGAAAGTGGCGACGAGAAAGGTGGCAGTGCGGACGGCACGCCGTCCGGTCGCGAGAACGGTCCGCCGTCCCGCCGCCCATTCCCGTCGTCGTGTCGCGGCACCCCGGGATTCCGGCCTGCCCATCATCCCGATCCTGGTCGTTGCGGCCATCCTGGCCGTCGGGTACCTGGCCATGCACCACGCCCCGGTGGAAACTCCGGCGGTCCCGGCGTCGGCCGCGAGGCCCGCGCCCAAGCCCCCCGTGAAGCCTGCGGCGAAGCACGCCGAATCCGGTCCGGCCACGAAAACAGTCACGGCCAAGCCCGCGCCGCAGCCCGCGAAGGTGGCGGCGCCGGCGCCCGCACCTGCGCCCAAGCCGTTGGCCGCCGCGCCGGTCCCGGCGAAGCCCGCGCCCAAGCCCGTTGCCGTGGCGCCCGCGCCTGCACCCAAGGTTGTCGCGGTCGCGCCTGCGCCCAAGCCCGTGGCGCCCGCCCCGGCACCCAAG
>JAHFSL010000082.1 GCA_023265785.1 Candidatus Coatesiibacteriota bacterium
ATCGGGCCGGAGGGCGACACGGAGCTGGCGCCCGGCGACCTCGTGCTCGTGGATGCCTGGGGCCGGGAGGCCGCGGCGGGCTCCATCTACGCGGACCTCACCTGGATGGCGATCGCGGCGGAGGAACCCTCGCACGAGGCCGGCCAGCTCTTCGCGATCCTCTGCGCGGCGCGCGACCAGGCCGTCGCCGTCATCAACTCCTCGGCCCAGGCCGGCAAGGTCCTGACCGGCGCCGACGTGGACCGGCTGGTCCGGGGCCTGCTGGAGCCCACCGACCACCACCAGTACTTTCCCCATCGGACCGGCCATTCACTGGGCACCGAGGTCCATGGTATCGGCGTCAACCTGGACTCGCTGGAATCCGACGACGACCGGGCGCTCGTCCCCGGCACCGTCTTCACCATCGAGCCGGGCATCTACCTGCCCGGCCGGATGGGCCTGCGCACGGAAATCAATGTGGCCCTCGCCGCTGATGGCCGGTCGGCGCGGGTGACCACGGCGCCCTGGCAGGACCGGCTCGCCTGCCTGCTGGCGTGACCGGGCCCCGGGCCTACCTCGACATCGAAACGGGTTACGACCAGTCCCTGACGGTTGTCGGCATTCTGCGGGAGGACCGGGACATCCTCCAGCTGTACGGGCGCGCGATCACCGTCCCGGCCATTGAGGCGTACCTGGATGGCATTGGCGTGCTCCACACCTATAACGGGCATTCCTTTGACCTCCCGCGGATCAAGGGTGAACTCGGGCTGGACCTGCGCAAGCGCCATGCCTGCCGCGACCTGATGCGCGACTGCTGGCGCAAGCGGCTCATGGGCGGCTTCAAGGCCGTTGAGCGGCAGTTGGGCATCACCCGGCAGACCGACGGGGTGGACGGGATGATGGCCATGGCCCTCTGGGCGCGGTGGCTGGATGCGGATGATGCGGAAGCCCTCCGCCTGCTCCTGCACTACAACCGCGAGGATGTCGAGAACCTGGCCGAGGTGCGCCGGAGGTTGGACGGCGAATCCCCGGCCGCCGCGGGGAAGGCGCCCTAGCGCCGGCGGGAGCGGACGGCGAATCCGAGCACGCCGGCCAGTGCGGCGAGGCTTACGAGGAGCCCGGGGCGCCCGCCGGGTGGGACGAACCGCAGGACGAATTCATGCCGGCCCGCGGGGAGGGCGATCCCCACCAGTCCGTCCTGGACTTCCATGGGGGCGGCCGCCCCCACGCCTACCGCCACCCATCCCGGGGAGAATGATTCCGAAATCACGACCGTGCCGGGCCGTGCGAGCTCGGCTCCCACGCGCCACTCCCCCGGCCGGGGGGACGTCGCGTAGCGGACCCGTCCGGCGCCTTCGGGCTCGGCCCACGCCGGAACCAGGTCGGCCTCCCGCGCATAGACGCTGATCCCGGCGGCCCGGTGGCGCAACGCCAGCCCCGGGCCGTCCAGCCGCGAATTCGTGATGAGCCACCGGACACCCAGCCGGTCGAGGATGCGCGCGGGAATCCGGTCCCAGGGCCGCACCGGCGCCACGGTGGCCCGGTCAAGCGCGGCCGCGGTGCCGGCCGGGCGGAGCGGCCCGATGCCGCCGGCCTGGCGCAGGCCGGTCGCCGCGGGGACGTTCGACTGGAAGGCGGCACGCAGGTTGTGGACCACGCCCATCGTTCCCTCCCCGCCCACGAGCCCGGCGAACTCAAGGCGGGGCGTCGTGTAGACCCGGCCCCAGCCGTCCGGCCGGACCGCCCCCGCGAAATACGCATCAGTTTCCGTCGCTCCCAGCACCCACGCGGAGTGCGCCACGGGTTGGAGCGCCGGCCCGGTCTGGAATGCCAGGTCCACCCAGGCGAGCACGCCCAGGAAGGCAAAGACCCGGGCGGCCGGGACCTCGCGGCGCACCGCGAGGCCGAGCGCGACCAGGGCGGGCACGAGCCAGACCAGCGGCTGGGTCACCCCGCCCAGCCGGCCCGCGAGGGCCACGGTGAGCGGTCCGGCCTCATGGTCAAGCCAGGCCCGGAAGATGCCGAGGTGCCAGACATTGCCCCCGACCCAGATTCCGACGAGGAAGACGAGCGCCCCGGACCAGCCCCGGAGGACGGTGCGTCCGGTGGGCGTGCGCAGGCGCTCCTCGAGGGTCTGCGCGCCCTCGGCCGCGAGCCAGGCCACCCCGAAGCCCGCCAATGCGCCCCAGGCACCGGGATGCCGGAGCCACGATAGGGGCGGCAGGCTGGCCAGCAGGGGCCCCGCCACCGGCAGGCGCCGGCCGAACGCCAGCAGGAGCCCGAGCCCCACCAGCCGACCGGGGACGGACAGGCGCGAGCGCCCCGAAAGGAACGGCGCCGAACAGGCCAGCGCGAGTGGGACCGCGCCCGCATACTGGATTACGGTCCACAAGCCGGGTGCGCCAAGGACGGGGTCATCCCCCCCGCCCGGCAGGAAGGAAAGCGGCATGAGGAATCCCAGCACCCCCCAGACGGGCATCGCGCCCTGTGTCGCCACGGCGACCGCGGTGGCCGCGCCGCCGCCGGAGGCCGCCAGCAGGCCCAGCAACGGCAGACAGCCGACCGCCGCGACAGCGGCCCCGGTCGCCGCCGCGGATACCACAGTGCGCCCGCGGCCCGGCTGGGCTGGCTCACCCAGGAAGACCAGCGCCGCGAGGACCGCGGCAAACAGGACGGCGGGCGGATACCCGGCAAGAAACACCCACCCGAGCACCAGTCCCAGCGGCAGGCCCGCGGCCGCCGACCGCCCGGTCCCTGCCCGGGCCGCGGCCAGGGCCACCCACGGAAGCCATGCCCAACCGCACAGGACGGGGGGGGCAGCCAGAAGCAGGTGGGGGTACCCCCCCAGGGAGAAGGCCAGGGCCCCGAGGGCCGCCGCCCGGTTTCCCAGCCCGCGCGATTTCAGAAAGGCGGCCGTTCCCAGGGCGGCGATCGCCAGGTGGAGCCCCAGCATCACGCCGAAACCGAGCGCGAACGGCAGGAACCGGTAGAGGAGGGCGGGGGGATAGAACAATTGGTACTGGGGATTGGCGGCCAGGGGCGCTCCACAGCCGATCCAGGCGTTCCAATTGGGAAGGTGCGCGGGGTCCGCCGCCAGGAGGCGCGACACGACCGCCTGCATCGGCCAGTGCTCCCGCAGGGCGTCACCCAGGAAGGGAATCTCCAGCCCGGCAACCATCCGCCAGTGCGGCAGGAAAACCGCCCCCAGGAGCACCAGCGCCAGCCCGCCCGGGATCCTCGCCGCACCGCGTTGCATCGCGCCAGTATATCGTAGAATGACGGCCATGAACCGGTCCGCGGCCGCGCTGATTGCACTCGAGGCTCTGGTCGCCCCGCCCGGTGTCGTCTCGTTGCGCGCCGGTGGACGCGAGATCGCGACCGTGCGGCCCGGCGTCTATCTCTCCGGCTGGAACCACAAGGGACCCGGAAGCGGGACCGAGACCGCGCCCGGGCGGTATGCGGGCACCATCCGGACCGAGGCGGGCGACATCGCAATGACCTGCACCGTGAGCGGCGGCGGCCGGAGCCTGACGCTGGTCTGGGACCTTGCGCCGGCCACCACGCTGGCGATCGAATCCGTCCAGGCCTCGGTGGACCTGCCCGCCGCTGACTGGGCGGGGGTCCGCTGGTCGGTCGGCGAGAAGCACGGCGAGGTGCCCGGCGCATTCGCCGGCGTGGTCCACCTGTTCTCGGGGCCGGCGACACGCCTCACGCTCGGCCCGTCGCCGGCGCGGGGCGGGCTGACGCTCGACATCCGCGGCGCCACCGGCCAGGACCTGCTCCTCCAGGACTCCCGCCAGTGGGGGCCGAACCTGGAAGTTCGCGCCGGCCATCTGGGTGCGGGTGCGTGGCCGGCCGGTGAGCACCGGCACCTGGCTCTGACCCTGGCCTGCAACCGGCCACTCACCCTCGTCCATGACCGGCCGGTGGTGCTGGCCGCGGGCCCTGACTGGATCCCGCTGGCCCCCGCCGGAGAGCTCCAGCCCGGGTCCGCCTTGGACTGGTCGGATCAGGGCTGGTCCCGTTCGCCGGCCGGTTCCCGGGGCCGGATCGTGACCTGCCGGAACCGTCCCGCCGCGTTCGCCCTCGACACCGAGCCTGGCGTGCCCGTGCGGTTCTACGGGGTCAACCTCTGCTTCTCCGCACTCTTCCCCACGCACGCCGAGGCCGACCGGCTGGCCACCCGACTGTCGCGGCTGGGCTACAACGCCGTCCGCATCCACCACTACGAATCGTGCGCCTGGGCGGACCCTCCCGGCATTCTTGACCCGAAGGCGGATGATTCGCTCACGTTCCACCGCGAGGGGCTGGACCGCCTCGACTATCTCATGGCCGCACTGGAGCGCCGCGGGATCTACCTCACCACCGACCTCTATGTGAATCGTGATGTGCGCGCCGCGGAGATCTTCCCGGGTGCCACGGGCCGGACGGGCTACCGCCTCAAGCACCTCATCCATGTCTCCGACCGGGCGCTGGCCAATTGGAAGGCGTTCTCCCGCCGCCTGCTGGCACATATCAATCCGTACACCGGGCTGTCCTGGGGCACCGATCCGGCGCTGGCCTGGATTTCGCTCCTCAATGAGGACAATCTCCCCAACGACCCCGGGGACCTGCGCGCCGACCCGCAGGAAGCCGCGCTCTGGGATGCCGCCTTTGCCCGCTGGAAGGCGGCCACGGGCCGCGCGGGCGCCTGGGAGGACGGGGATCTGCGGGCCCGGTTCCTGTGGGAAACCCAGCGGCGGACGGAGCACGAGATGACCCGGTTCCTGCGCGAGGATCTCAAGGTGAAGGCCCTGCTCACCGACCTCAACGGTTGGTCCAACCAGTACGGGACCCAGCCCTGCCGCGCGGGGCTGGATTATGTGGACGACCATTTCTACTGGGACCACCCGCGATTCCTCGAAAAAGACTGGGAACTTCCGGCCGGCATGTCCAACGGCGGCAGTGCCATCGGGGATTTCGGCGGGTTCCTCCACCTCGCCGAGAGCCGCCTGCTGGACCGCCCCTTCACCGTGACGGAGGCGAATTACTGCTGGCCCAACCATGCCCGGGGCGAAGGCGGCCTGCTGCTGGGCGCCTTTGCCGCCCTGCAGGATTGGGCCGGGGTATGGCGGTTCGCGTATGCCCACGGGAGCGGCGACCTCGAGGGGTCGGGACCCGCGGACTTCTTCAACATGGCCACCGATCCGCTCCGGCAACTTTCCGAGTATGCCGCGATCGCTCTCTTTCGCCGGGGCGATGCCGCGTCCGCCGGCGCGGAAATCGCCATCACCGGCCGCGAGGAGGATTGGTGGGCCGCGCCGGGGCGCGCCCTGGGCGGCGCGGTGACGCGCGCGGCATGGTGCGCCCGCCTGGGGACGCTGGTGGCCGAGCCGGAGATGGCCGTGAACCGGGTGGCCATGTCGCTCGACGAGGCGCACGGCGCCGAGGGGCTCGTGTCCGCCCTGCGGGGCCTGCGCATGGGACGGGCCCTTCCGCCCGCCAACATCACGGATCCCGCCCGGGGGGTCTTCGAAGGCCAGCCCGGCGAAACACGCATTGACGGGCCGGCCGGCGTGTTCACCGTCGCCACGCCGCGGACCGCGGGACTCACCGGCCCCGCCGGGACCGCGGGCGCGGCGGGGCCGCTGGGCGTCCGGCTCGCGGGCTCCGGCGCCGCCGTCTGGGTCTCCAGCCTGGACGGCTCGCCGCTCCGCTCATCGCGCCGCCTCCTCCTCGTCCACCTGACCGACCTCCAGAATTCCGGAAGCCGGTTCCGGGGTGCCGACCTCACGGTGATCGAGGCCGCCGGCAGGGCTCCCTGGCTGGTGCGGGCGGGGACCGCCTCGATCCGGCTGGCACACGATGCGCCCGAGAGCCTGGCGGTGTGGCGGCTCGGGCTGGACGGTGCCCGGCTGGCCCCCGTGGCCGTCCGGGTGGCACACGGCGCCCTGGTTTTTGAAGCCTCGACGGGAGGGACGCCGGATCGGGCCACCCTCGCCTACGAGGTCGCAGCCCGCTGATACAATAACTCCTGATGGCGAAGATCGTGGTGGCCGATGACGACCCCGAGATCAGGGAAGTCGTGGTCGAGTGCCTCGCGGGGCATACCGTTCTCACGGCCGCCGACGGCCGGATCGCGCTGGACCTGATCCGGGCGCAGAAACCCGACCTGGCGATCCTGGACATCATGATGCCCCACCGCGACGGCGTGACGGTGTGCCGCGCGGTGCGGGCCGACGCCACCCTGGCCGGCGTGCGGATCATGATACTGACGGCGCAGGAGAAGATGGCGGAAGTCGAGGAGGGCTTCGACGCGGGCGCGGACGACTACCTCACGAAGCCGTTCTCGCCGAAAGTGCTCGCGGCCCGGGTGGGCCTCCTCCTCGCGAAGCCGAAACCCTAGCGTGCGGCACGGCGGTGGCCGCGCCAGATCTCAACGAGCCCGGGCAGGAGCGAGAGGATGATGACTGCGATCACCACGAGATCGATCCGCTTCATCAGGGCGGGAAATGCGCGTCCCAGCGTGAACCCGGTCAGGACCATGGCCAGGACCCACCCCACCCCGCCCCAGATGTTGAACGAGAGGAAGCGCCGGTAGGGCATCCGGGCGACGCCCGCGACCACGGGGGCGAAGGTCCGGATGATGGGCACAAACCGCGCAAGGACGATCGTCTTGCCTCCGTGCCGCTCGTAGAATTCCTTCGCGCGGAGGAGGTGGTCCCGCCGGAAGAACCAGGTCTGCTCGCGGCGGTAGAGCGGCTCGCCCGCCGCCCGGCCGATCCAGTACCCCACCGCATCCCCGACGACCGCCGCCACGGGGGTGGCGAGCAGGAGCCACCGGATGTCCAGCAGGCCCGTGGACGCCAGCAGGCCCGCCGTCACCAGCAGGGAATCACCCGGGAGGAAGAACCCGACCATGAGGCCCGTCTCGATGAAGACGATCGTGGTGATCGCCCCGAGGCCGCCCCACCGGATAACTCCCTCCACGTTGTAGATCCAGTGCAGGAACTCACGGAGGGAATCCACCAGGGCGCTCACGGCTCCCCCGCGCCGGACTCCGGCACCGCCGCCCGGCCGTACCGTCCCCAGTTGAACCCCAGGGTGACATGGTGCGTGGGACCGAACGGATTGTCGGCGGAGAGCAGGGCGTAGTCCAGCGCCACCCCCCGGAACGACGCGCCGGCTCCAACGGAGAGGACGCCCCCGTCGCGCCGGTAGCGCGCCCCGGCCCGCACAGCCGCCTCCACGGGACCCGCGGGGACCGCCACCTCCAGCCCGCCGTGGACCTCCGGGCGGGCGGTGGCACGCGGAACTTCCAGGGCAGCAGCGGCGATCCCCTGCCACCCGCCACCCAGGTCCCGCCCCGCCGCCGCGCCCGCGCGCCACGTCAGCGGTGCCAGGTCGGACGCGCCGCCGTAATCAACCGAAGTCCCGAATCCCGTCACGGCCAGGGACAGCGCGACCCAGTCAGGGTTGGGACCGCGCAGGGGGACGCCGGGCGGCTGGAGGCTCTCCCATCGTGCCGTCACCCCCGCGTCAAGGAACACCGCCGCCCCCGCCTGCCGGTCCAGCACCGTTGAGCCGAAATAGCGGGCGCCAAGACCAGCTGCCATGGGCCCGAACCAGGCAGCGACCGCCGCGCCGACCAGCCGGTCGCTCTCCAGCGGGGCCGCCTTCCGGACCCCCGTGTAGTCATACGCCACGACCTCGCCGCTTCCCAGCGTCTCCACGATCCCGCCCGCCGCGAGCCACGGCAGGAGCGGGGCCCCGCCGGCGACCCCGCCCCACGACACCCCGTCGGGCCCCTGGTGCAGGCCGGCCGCCACAGCGGGGGCGTCCAGCGCCGAGAGGGAGGCGGGATTGGCGACGGACGACAGGGGATCACGGGGCAGGGTGCCATGGTCTCCGCCCATGGCCAGCGAACGCGCCCCGAACGGCAGGCGGGCCAGCACCCCGGCGTCGCTGGCGGGGCCGGCGGCGGCAAGCGCCTGGCCGGCGATCAGGGCCAGGAGCAGGCCCAGGCGCCTCATCGCAGGACCGCCACGCGCCGGATCAGCCGCTTGCCGTCCGGCATCATGATCACCGCGAGGTAGCCGCCGGACGCGACGATCCGGCCGCGGCCGTTCCGGCCGTCCCACTCGGCGATCATCTTGCCCGGCGGGACCGCTCCATGGAACGCCTCGCGCACCTCCTCGCCGGCCAGGGAGTAGAGGGTGACGCGCAGGGTCCCGCCACCGGGCGGCGCGTTGACCAGAAACTGCGCCCGTTCCCCCCGGTCCGGATTGAACGAGAGCGGGCTCGGCCCCGTGGAAGTCAGGCGGACATCGCCCGCAAGATCCGGGATCTGGGCCGGCGTGGTGACCGCC
>JAHFSL010000478.1 GCA_023265785.1 Candidatus Coatesiibacteriota bacterium
CAGCCCGGCGCCGCTCGGGCCCCGCTGGCCGGTGAACCGGTTGTCCGCGACGGTCACCCGGCTGGAGTACATGATGTAGAACCCGACGGAGTTGTCCTCGAACACATTGCGCCGGACGATCGTGTCGTTCGTGTACATGAAGTGCAGGCCGTACCGGCCGTTGCGCATCGCGTTGCCCTCCACGAGGCACCCCGCGGAGAACCACATGACCGCGTCGCGCCCGCCGTCGAGCGTGTTGCCCCGGACGATGGCCTGATCGCATTTCCAGATGCGGATCAGGTCGCCGCGCATCCCGGAGTCGAGCGGCTTGCCCCGGAACCGGCAGTCCTCCACCCGGACGCCGGGGGCGTCCGAGAGGAAGGCACCGAACAGGACATCCTCGAACCGGCACGACTGGATGAGCGTCCCCGGCGCCTCGACCCGGACCCCCGCATCCTCGGTCAGCAGGCTTTCGCCCGAGCCCCGGATGACGAGCCCGTCGAGGGTCACGCCCGGCGCGGTGACCCGGATCACCGTGCCCTGGCCGTGCCCGTCCACCACGGCCCGGCCGTGCCCGCGCAGGGTCACCGGCCGGTCCACGACCAGCGGGCCGTCCGCCACCCCGTCGGGCGCCTCGATGACGGCGCCCGGGGGCGCCGCGGCCAGCAGGGCCACCAGCCCGCTGTCGGCCCGCGCCGCCGGGGGCAGGAGCCAGACCAGCAGGAGCCCCAAAGCCGCGACGCCGGGACCGGAAGGCTTCGCGGCCGGCGGCGGCGCGACCGAGGCGCGCGGCCAGGCCGCCGAGGCCACGGCGAGGGCGGCAACGGCCAGCACCACATAGAACCCCCAGGTCGGCCCCATCTCGCTCCGGAACTGGGCGATGGTGCAGGTGCCCCAGACGGGAATGGCGAACGGAGGGAGCTTCAGCGGCGCGGTGGACTCCAGGTGCGTGCTGGCATGTTTCAGCCAGAACGCCAGGTCCGCGACGAAGATCGCGGGAAAGGCCACCAATGGCGAGGCGGCCGCCAGCCGCGGGAGGAGGCTCCGGGACCGCACCACCGCGACGAGACATGCAAACAGGAAGAGAATGCCCGGAATCGCCAGCCGGCGTTCCCAGACGGCCAGCTCGCCCAGCGACGCCATCCCGATGTAGTGGTTCAGCAGGTCAATCTGGCCCAGGTCATACTCGGCCGCCCCGGTCACCCGCCAGGCGTACATGAGGACGCCCAGCCCGTCCCGGTACTGCGGCGCGAACAGCCGCGCCCGCCAGTACGGCAGGGCCATGGATGCGGCCAACAGGACCGCCGCCGCGATCCCCAGCGCCGCCGGAAGGCGGCGTCGGGGGGACGCGGTCGGGGTATCCATCACGATCTTCCCTAGTTCCCGGGCTTGACGGTCATGTAGCCCATCATCTCCATGTGGAGGGCCGAGCAGAACTCACTGCAGTAGAAGGGGAACACCCCCGCCTGGTCCGCGGTGAACTCGGCGCTGGCCACGGCGCCGGGCGCCATGGACAGGTTGATGTTGTAGGTGGCGAGCGCGAACCCGTGGCTGGCGTCCGGCGCGCGCTCGATATTGGTGATGTGCAGGTGGACCTTGTCGCCCTCGTTGAGTTCGAGCCGGTCCGGAGTGAAGTGACTGCGGATCACCGTCATGAAAATATCAACGTCCTTGCCGTGCCGGTCCACGCGCTCCTGGCCCGGCTGGGTCGCGACCTTGCTCACCTGCTTGGTGAACTGGTCCGTCCCGATGTTCGGGTACATCTTCCAGGGCTTGAAGACCTTCGCCGGGGCGATCATCGCGTAGTGCGGCTCGCCCACCGCGGGCGCGACGCTCAACAGCTTCATCTTGGGGCCGGAGATGTCGATCAGTTCCAGCGTCTGGGGCTGCAGCGGCCCGGTCGGCAGGAAGTTGTCCAGCGTCCACTTGTTGAGACTGACCAGCCAGTGCCCCGCCGGCTTGACGGTATCCCCGCCCGCCACCGTCAGGTGGCCGACGTTGTAGTGGACCGGCAGTTTCTCGACCAGCGACCACGGCTTCTCGCCGCGGGCGGGATGGTCCAGCGACCACTTGGCGATCGCCGAGTCCAGGAACAGGCTCGTGTAGGCGTACCCCTGGTCATCGAACTCGGAGTGGAGCGGCCCGAGGCCGACTTCCACCTGTGCCTCGATCGTCTCCTTGAACTTGAGGACCGGAATGCCGTAGGCGTCCTTGCCCTCGAAGCTCTTCGCCGTGATCGCCTTCTGGATCTTGTCGAAGGAATAGATGGTCACATGCGGGTCCAGCTTGCCGCTGACCACGATGAACCGGCCGTCCGGCGAGACATCCGACCCGTGGGGGCTCTTGGGCTCACCCACGACGTACATGATGCCCTGCTTGACCGCCTCGGCCATGGAAATGACGACCATGCCGGAGATGGTCTGGGTCTTGATCGTGCCCGCGGCCAGCATCGCCTCGGCCTTCTTCCAGTTGATGATGTGGAGGTAGTCCATCTCGCGCTGGGACACCGCCACTTCCATCGCCGGCTTGCCCCTGGCCGAGTCCGGCGTCGCCAGCTCGGTGTTGTACGTGTTGATGAACACCCACCCGTTGCTCACCAGCTTCCCCATGCAGCCCAGGTCCTGCAAGTAGGGCGGCAGTTCAATCGAGAAGCTCCTGGCCTGGTCCAGCCGGCCGGCGGCCCGGTCGAACTTCCAGAAGGTGATGAGTCCCCGGTAGTCCTCCTTG
>JAHFSL010000479.1 GCA_023265785.1 Candidatus Coatesiibacteriota bacterium
GCCCTGCTGGCCGCGGAAGGTGCGCAGCCCAGAAACCCGGAGGAGCCGGCTTCCGCCGAGGCCTTTCGGACGCCGGCCTTCCGGTCCCTGAAACGCCGGTTGCATGCCCGGTTCCTGGAGCGGCTCCGGGCGCGCGGCGAGGCGGCGGGCGGGAACGGCGACGGCGTCCACGGCGAACTCGCCGCGCTGGTGGAGGCCGAGGCCCCGCCCGACCTGACTCCGGGGTTCCGTGACCGCCTGCTGAAGGAACTGGCGGACAGCGTGCTCGGGCTGGGCCCGCTCCAGGACCTGCTGGATGACCCGGCCGTGACCGAAATCATGGTTAACGGGCCGGAGATGATCTTTGTGGAGCGCGCCGGGAAACTCTCTCGGCTGGATCGGTCGCTGGACGGAGAGGAGGAGTTGCGCGGGCTGATCGAGCGGATCGTGGCGCCGCTCGGGCGGCGGATTGATGAGTCCTCGCCGCTGGTGGATGCACGGCTGGCCGACGGCTCGCGCGTCAACGCGATCATCCCGCCGCTGGCCCTGAACGGCTCGACCCTCACGATCCGCAAGTTCGCCCGGCGGCGGCTCACGGCCGAGGACCTGGTGGCGGGGGGGAGCCTGACGCCCGCCGCCGCCGCCTTCCTCCGGACCGCCGTCGCCGGCCGGCTGAATGTCCTCATTTCCGGCGGAACGGGCTCCGGGAAGACCACGCTGCTCAATATCATGGCGTCGTTCATCCCCCCGGGGGAGCGAATCGTCACCATCGAGGATGCCGCCGAACTCCAGTTGCCGCAGGACCATGTCGTTCGGCTGGAAAGCCGTCCGGCCAACCTGGAGGGCCGCGGGGCGGTGCCCATCCGGGACCTGGTGCGCAACGCCCTGCGGATGCGGCCGGACCGGATCGTCGTGGGGGAATGCCGGGGCGGTGAGGCACTGGACATGCTCCAGGCCATGAACACGGGCCATGACGGCTCCCTTTCAACCCTGCACGCCAACACGCCACGCGATGCCCTCTCCCGGCTGGAGACCCTGGTGCTGATGGCGGGCATGGATCTCCCCCTGCGTGCGGTCCGGGAACAGGTGGCCTCGGCGGTGGACCTGATCGTCCAGATCGCCCGGCTCAAGGATGGCTCTCGCCGCATCACCGCCGTGACGGAGGTGTGCGGGATGGAGGGTGAGGTCTTCCGCCTGCAGGACATCTTCACCCGCCGGGGCGAGGGCGACCTCCTGCCCGCCGGCCTCCCGCCGCGTTGCGCCGAGCGGCTGGCCGACCGGGGCCACACGGTTGATCCGGCCATGTTCCGGTAACTCCATCCATGCCTGACGAGCCCGTGCCGCCGGGCTCACCGGACGCTGGTGATGTGGCTCGGGCGGCCCAGTTGGTGGTGGAAGGCCGTCCGGCCGAAGCGGCCCGGATGCTCCAGGCCATTCTGCGGGTCATGCCTGAATCAAGTTCCGCCCGGCTGGGACTGGCCCGCGCCTATGCCGCCCAGGCCGCCGGCGGCCACGCGGCCATGCGGCCCCTGGCGGCCCGGGAGTATGTACGGCTCATTGCGCTCCTCCCCCCGGTCCTCGAAGACCATCTCGCCATCCTCGACCCCGCGGCCGCGGTCGGAGCCACCCCCCTCCTCCGGGCGGCCTATCGCGGGTCGCACCAGAGGCTCCCGTTCGTCGAGGAGTGCCTGTCGCGGCTGGACGCGCTGGAGCGGGTCGCCACGCGGCGCCGTCGGGTGCGGTCCCTCCGGTTGGCGGCCGTGGTCGGAATGGCCGCAGCCCTCATCATGGGGATCAACGCGCTCCGCGATGCGTTCGTCCCGGTCGCCCTCCCGGTGGATCCTCCGGTTCACCTCCAGCACGGCAACATGGTCGAGGATGTCCGGTTCGGGCCCGACGGCTCGATCGTCTCGTGCGGATTCAACCACGAGGTCGCGCTGTGGGAACCGGCCCGCCTCGCCGCGGCCGGGCGGGTCGGGATGGACGGAACGATCTGGTCCGTGGCGGTCTCCCCGCGCGGTGATCGGCTCGCGGCGGCGGGTGACGAGGTCCGGCTCTGGAAACTTCCCTCACTCGAGCCACTGGCCTCTCGTCAGGTCCCCGATCACCGGGCCAAACTCGTTGACTTTTCTCCCGATGGATCGGCCGTTGCGGTCACGACGTGGGGACCGGAAGTGGCCTTGTGGAATCCGGACACCCTGGCTGACATACGGGCGTTCTCGCAGAACGGAAACGGGATCAACGCAGTGCGGTTTTCGCCGGATGGCCGTCGCGTGGCGACGGCGGGGTATGACCGCACCATCACGATCCGGGACGTGGGGGATTGGGAGGCAACCACGGTGCTTGAGAGCAGGGACTTCAACGGCGGCGAAATCTTCGCCCTGGCCTGGTCGCCGGACAGTCGACGAATTGCGGCCGGTCAGGCCAACGGCGGGATCCGTATCTGGGACGTCGGCGCCCGATCGGTCCGGCGTGTCCTCCATCTTCCAGGTGAGTGGACTGGCGGCCTGGCCTGGTCCCCTGACGGAACGGTGCTGGCGGCAGGCGGCGTGAAGACCGGCGTGTGCCTGTTCCGGGCGGCAAGCGGCCGGCGGCTCCGGGTCCTCGAGGCATCGGGAGGAACCGTCCATGCGCTGGCCTTTTCAGGCGACGGCCGCCGGTTGGCCGCGGCGATGCAATGCGGGGAGGTGGTGGTCTGGGAGCTGAAGCGCTAGGGCCGG
>JAHFSL010000480.1 GCA_023265785.1 Candidatus Coatesiibacteriota bacterium
CGACTTGGAGTCGAAAGTGCGCGGAGGCGGGGCATAAATGGCATCACCTGCGTCCGGCGGAGCCCCCGGGCGGGCGGGAAACTCCTCTGCGGTCATGCGCTGGACCGAGCGCGTTTCGGCGGCGGCGCTGTGGGCGATCGCGGCGACGATCGGGTCCTCGTACGCCGTGATTGCCTTCCTTGCCGTCACGAACTGGGAGCATGGACCGCTGGCGCTTCAGGTGGTCCACCTCATGACGATTCCCGTCGGGTTCTGCGTGCTCCTCTGGGGGTTCTGGGGCGCGGCGGCGTCGGCGGGGGGCGCGTCCCTGACCGCCCTCGTGGTGACGGTCGTGGCGGGGCGGATGAGCCTGGTGGCCAACAAACCGCTGGATCGGGGGCCCTTTGTCATGGAGGGCATGCTCTTTGCGGTCCTGGCGTGGTTGTGTCTGCAATTCCTTGAGCGGGAGGAGGTCGAGGAAATCGCCGACCGGCGCCAATTGGAACGGCTGGAGGAGGAGTATCTGGAGGCCGCCATCCAGTACGGCAAGCGCGAGGACCTGCTCAAGATGCTGGCCAAGAAGGCTGACCGCCTCCGGGTCGTTGAGGATCTTGGGGCGCGCCTGCGCTCGGCGACGTCCGGTCCGACCCAGGCCATCCAGGTCAGCCTGGAGGAGATCGTGAAGGGCATCGGTAAGGGCGAGGCCGAGCTCATTCTCTATGCCGATGCCGGCGTGGTCCGGTTCCAGAAGGAGGGGCCATCGGTCGAGGTGCCCGAGGGGCGCGACGAGATTGACCGCTGGCTGGATGAGCACCGGACGGCCCTCCTGGTCAACAACCTCGTGCATGATGTCCGGTTCACCCAGGGGTTCGGGCGGGCGCGGCAGATCATGTCCCTGGTCGCGGTCCCGCTCTCCTGGGAAGGGAAACTGCGCGGGACGCTCCGGCTTGCCAGCATCACGCCGCAGGCGTTCACCCACGAGGACCTGCGGTTCGCCAGTGAGGCGGCGGGAGTGCTCCTTCCCCGGCTGTTCGCGCCCTGATTCTCCGTGCCTGAAACCAGCCAGGATGTCCTCATGGTGGGGACCCTGTTCTTCGGCGCCGCGCTCCAATCTTGGCTGGGAGGACCCTGGCTTCTCCTGGCTGGTTCCATGGCATTGGGATTCCGGATCGCGTCCTTCCAGGACGAGCGGTGGGGTGTCTACGCCTCCCTCGGGGGCGTGATCCTCTGGTTCATCCTGCACGGGATCGTGTATCGCCCGATGTCACGAATCAGCATCGGCATCGAGGTGGCCGCATTTGCCGTGTTTGTCCTCTCCTGTCTCATCGCCCGGCAGGTGACCCGTGACCGGGTGCGCCAGGAGGCCCTCCGTCTCGAGGCAACCCGCCGGACCGCGGGGACCGGCTCCTCCAGACTGGAACGCCTGAAGCAGGATTCCGAGGCCCTCGTGACGGAGAGCGAGGAATTGACCAAGCTGTTCGGGGTCACCAAACAGATTGGCGGGGTCCTGCGCCAGGAGGAGGTCCTTGATGTCCTCCACGAGACGGCCCGCACCGCCCTCCGGCTCCCGGCGTACTGCCTCCTGCTGGCGCAGGAAGGGGTGATCAGGATCCCGGCCCAGCGGGGCTTTGACGAGCACCTCCTTGGGGATGCCGCCTTTCCCGCCGGGGCGCCTTCGCTGGCCTCCTGGTGCCTCCGCCAGCGGGAACCCCTGCTGGTGGACAACCTGCTGGCGGATGCCCGGTTTGCGGGGGCGCTCTTCCCCTTCCGGTCCATGGTGGTCATGCCGATGATGGTGCGCGATGAGGCCGTGGGCGCCCTGCTGGCCTTTGACACCGTGCCGCGAGCCTTCGACCGGCAGGACCTGGCCCGCGTTTCCCTGCTGGCGCGCCAGCTTTCGCTGGGAATCGGGAAGAGCCTCCTGTTCTCCCGCATCGAGGAGTTGTCCATTACCGACGGCCTGACGCGCCTCTACCGGCGCCGCTATTTTATGGAGCGGTTTGACAGCGAACTGGAGCGCGCGCGCCGCTACAGCCGCCCGCTGTGCCTCCTGATGGGAGATCTGGACAACTTCAAATCCTACAACGACACCTGGGGCCACCTCGTCGGCGATGAGGTCCTGAAGATGACCTCGCGCGTCATGGAGTCCGAATTCAAGCGGCCGGCCATGAATGCGCGGTATGGCGGCGAGGAGTTCGCGGTGCTCCTGCCCGAGATGGACCGGGAGGCCGCGACCTCCCTGGCCAATCGATTCCGCGAGGCGCTCGCGGCGTCGCGGCTGGCCGCGGGTGCGGTGGACGCCGCCGCGGGCGGGCCGGCCCGGCTCCCTGTCACCCCGGTGACCATCTCGCTGGGGGTCGCCATGTTCCCCGAGGACGCGCAAACCCGCCGGGATCTCGTCGCGCGTGCTGACGAGGCACTCTACCGCGCCAAGCGGGAGGGGAAGAACCGGGTCTGCGCCTGGACCGCGGACCCGGCATGACACCCACGGGAGGTCCCATGCCGGACGTCCAGGAAGCCGAACTCCAACCTGCCGTGGACGCGGGGGACCAGCTCAATCTCGCCCAGCTCAAGGTGAAGACGATTGCCGAGCTCCATCGGATCGCGCGCGACATGAAGGTGGAAGGCATCGGCGGGCTCAAGAAGCCGGACCTGATTTTCAAGGTGCTGGAGGAGCCGGCGCGGCGAAGCGGCCTGATTTACGCGGAGGGTGTACT
>JAHFSL010000481.1 GCA_023265785.1 Candidatus Coatesiibacteriota bacterium
CATCTGGACGGGCGAAACGCATTCCGTGCGTGAGTTCGTCGCCGAGGCCTTCGGCTATGCGGGGCTGGACTGGAAGCGGCATGTCGTCCTGGACCTACGGTACCTGCGCCCGCTGGAAGTGGACGCCCTGCGCGCCGACCTCCGGAAGGCCCGCCGCATCCTGCGCTGGACGCCGCGCATCGGATTCCGGGACCTGGTGCGGGCCATGATGGACGCAGACCTTGACGCGGCCGGGTGCACCTCGCCGGGTGACGGGCGGCGGGCCGTCGAGGCGAAGCTCGGCCGCTGGTTCGCCTGACCGGGCGGCCCGGCATGGCGGCGGTGGATTGGCGGACCCAGCGGGTCGTCCTGACGGGCGGCGCTGGGTTGGTGGGGCGCGTGGTGCGGTCCAAGTTGGAGGCGCGCGGGTGCCGTGAGATCGTGGTGCCGCGGTCGGTCACCTGTGATCTGCGCGAACCGAACCAGATCCGCCGGCTTCTGGCCGAGGCCCGGCCGACCATGGTCATCCACCTGGCCGCCGTGGTCGGTGGCATCGGGGCCAACCGGGCGAATCCGGGCCGCTTCTTCTACGAGAACATGGTGATGGGCCTCCACCTGATCGAGGAGGCCCGCCGGGCGGGTGTACCGAAGTTCGTCCAGGTGGGCACGATTTGTGCCTATCCCAAGTTCACGCCCGTGCCGTTCCGCGAGGAGGAGTTGTGGAACGGCTACCCCGAGGAAACCAATGCGCCCTATGGGATCGCCAAGAAGGCGCTGCTGGTCCAATTGCAGTCCTACCGCCAGCAGTACGGGTTCCGGGGCATCTACCTCCTCCCGGTCAACCTGTACGGTCCCCACGATAATTTCGACCTGGAGACCTCCCATGTCATTCCTGCGCTGATCCGCAAGTTCCTCGAGGCGGGGGAGGCCGGGGCGGCGAGCGTGTCCGCCTGGGGGTCCGGGACGCCCTCGCGAGAATTCCTGTATGTGGACGACGCGGCCGAGGGGATCGTGCTGGCCGCCGAACGGTACGACGCTCCCGAGCCCGTCAACCTGGGGGCGGGCGCCGAGATCACGATCCGCGCCCTCACCGAGTTGGTCCGGGAGTTGACGGGGTACAGCGGGAGGATTGAGTGGGATGCGTCGCGCCCGGACGGCCAACCCCGGCGCAGTCTGGATGTCTCACGGGCGGCCGCCGGGTTCGGGTTTCAGGCCGTGGTCCCCCTGCGTGAAGGGCTGTCCCGTACAATTCGCTGGTACCGCGACCGGATGACGGCGGCGCCCGAGCCGGCCCCCGCCTTCACCCCGGCCGTCCAGATCGGGGTGGGCGGGCTTGAATTGACTGCGCGCGAGCGCGGCTATGTCGATCAGGTCCTGGCCTCCGGGCGGCTCTCCTACGGACCGTTCAGCCGCCGGTTTGAGGAGGAGTTTGCCCGGGCGCACGACTGCCGGTTCGCGGTGTTCTGCAATTCGGGCACCAGCGCCCTGCACATCGCGCTCCAGGCCCTCAAGGTGACCCACGGGTGGAAGGACGGCGACGAGGTGATCGTGCCCGCCGTCACCTTTGTGGCGACCGCCAACATCGTCCTGCACAACGGCATGACCCCGGTCTTCGTGGATGTGGATCCCGTAACCTGCAATATCAACCCCACCCTGATCGCCGCCGCCGTGACGCCCCGGACCCGGGCCATTATTCCCGTCCACCTCTTCGGCCAACCGGCGGACATGGACGAGGTGCTGGCCGCCGCGGCGGCGCACGGGCTCCGGATCATCGAGGATTCGGCGGAAACGATGTTCGCCCGGTATCGGGGACGCAGCGTGGGAGGCATGGGCGACCTCGGATGTTTTTCGACCTATGTCGCGCACCTGCTGGTGACGGGCGTGGGTGGATTCGCGACCACGAATGACCCCGGGCTGGCCGTGACCCTGCGGAGCCTGATGAACCACGGGCGCGATTCGATCTATCTGACGATTGATGATGACCGGGGGGCGACGGGGGAGCGTTTGCAGGAAATCGTGGCCAGGCGGTTTTCCTTCGTCCATCACGGCCACAGCTTCCGGTGCACGGAACTGGAGGCGGCCCTGGGGCTGGGCCAGATCGAACAGCGCGAGGACCTGATGGCGCGCCGGCGGACCAATGCCGACCGCCTGCTGGCCGGGCTGGCGGGGCTCGAGGATGATCTCGTCCTGCCCCGGCGGCAGGCTGACCGCGACCATGTGTTCATGATGGTCCCCCTCCAGGTGCGCCGGGGGACCAAGCGTGCGCTCGTCAATTACCTCGAGGAGCGGCTGATCGAGACGCGGGACCTGATGCCGCTCCTGAGCCAGCCGGCGTTCCGCGGCGTCCCCGGGGCGGACCTGGCGCGGTTTCCGGTGGCGGCGCGCATTGATGAGGCGGGCTTCTACCTGGGGTGCCACCCCTACCTCAGGGCGGCGGAGGTGGACTACATGGCGGCCACCGTCCGTGCCTTCTTCCGGCGGTGAAAGTCTTCGTCACCGGGCTTACGGGGTTTACCGGGAGCTTCCTGGCCGAACACCTGGTGGAAGCCGGGCACACCGTGGGCGGCTTCTCCCGGTCCGGCCGGTGGCCGGCCGGGACGCCCCCGCTGGCGGCCCGGGTCTTTCGCGGCGACCTCACCCGGCCTGCCGATCTGGCTCCCGCCGTGGCCGAGTTTTCCCCGGATCTCGTGGTGCATCTGGCGGCGTTTCCCGC
>JAHFSL010000482.1 GCA_023265785.1 Candidatus Coatesiibacteriota bacterium
CTTGAACAGGGCCAGCAGGGTGACGGGCGTCGCAATCAGGACCTTGAGGTCCATCGCATACTCGATCAGGTCCCCGCTACGCTCAAAGGCCGCCGCCAGGCTGGATTCCACCGGTACGAACATGACCACGAATTCGGGCGAGGGACGGAACTGCTTCCAGTACTCACGCTCCCCGAGTTCCCGGATCCGTTCCTTGAGGTGCCGCACATGCTCGTCCAGGGCGGCCAGGCGCGCGGCCTCCTCCGTCGCCTCGACCGCGGCGCGGTAGTGCTTCATCGTGGTCTTGGCGTCCACCGGCAGGCTCCCGCCGTTGGACAGCCGGACCAGCAGGTCCGGCCGGCGTGCCTCGCGCTGTTCCTGCTCGGTGAAGTCCACGTGGCGCTGCATGCCGGACAGTTCCACGAGCCGCCGCAGGGTCAGTTCGCCCCAGTCCCCCTTGACCCCGGACGACTGGAGGGAGTGCGAGAGGGTGGCCGTGACCCGCGCCAGTTCCGTGTGGGTGCGCCGGATGTCGGTCAACTGGCTGGCCAGCGACCCGTAGGCCTCGGCCCGGGCCTTCTCGAGCTCGCGGACATGGGCATCCACGCGGTCCAGCGCCTCGCGCAGGGGTTGGACGGCCGCGGCGGCGTCCTGGCGGACCTGGCCGGCGTTCTCCCGGAGGGCCCGCGCGGCCAGCGCCTCGAAGGCCTCGCGCAATTTTGTCTCGGCCTGGTCCGCCCACGCCGTCCGGGCGCGCTCGGCCTCCAGCCGGGCGCGCGCCTGGACCCACAGGACCGCCAGCGCGATGGCCGCGGCCAGCAGGGCGGCGGTCGGCACCCACATCATGCCTCCCAGTATACGGGCGCCTGTCGTGCGGCCCGGCCGGGGCTAGAATGGAGGCACCCCGATGGTGCCCCTTCGGCCCGCCGCCCTGCTCTGCCTGCTCGCGGCCGCCGCACGCGCCGCCTTCGCCCCGACCGGCCCCGGCGGCGGCGGGGCCCTCTTCGTGCCGGCCGTCTCCCCCCACGATGGCAACCTGATGTTCGTGGCCTGCGACATGGGGGGCGTCTACCGCTCCGCCGATGGCGGCACCTCGTGGTCCCTCCTCGACAAGCGGCAATTGCGAGATGCCCACCGCTGTCCCGTCCTATTCCATCCGCAGTATGCCGCGTGGATCTACGCCGACGGCGGCGGGATCCTCAAGATGAGCCGGGACGCCGGCCGGACGTGGACCGCGCTGTGCGCCCAACAGCCCTGGGGCGGCGAGCCGCTGACCGCTTTGGCTCTGGACGAGGGCGAGCCCCGCCTCATGTTCGCCGGGTGTTCCTTCGGGGCCTACCGGAGCGTGGACGGCGGAAAGACCTGGGGACCGTGCGCGGGCGTGACGGGCCGCGTGGCCGGCTTCTTCGTGGACCCCACGACGCCGGTGGCCCACCGCATCGTGGTGGCGGGCACCTCGACCGGCATCTTCCGGTCGGATGACTCGGGATCCCGCTGGCGGGACTCATCCGCGGGCCTTCCCTCCCGCGCCGTACGCGCCTTTTGCGGGTCGGGCAACGCCCGCGCCGGTCGGGTGGCGATGTACGCGCTCACGCCGGGGCAGGCGGTGAACGGCGGGTATGCCGGCGGCTGTTACCGGTCGGCGGATCACGGGACGACCTGGCAATCCGCCATGGGCGCGGGGATTGATACGGCCATCGCCAAGGCGGACGCGTGGGGGGCGGACGGGATTGCCCAGTACCCGTTCCTGGCGGTGCCGCACGAGATGCCGGACACGGCCTTCGTCGCCACGCCGGGGACGGGCTATTGGCCGCCCCACCATGGCACGGTGTACCGCACCGACGATGGCGGGGCCACCTGGCGCCCGCTCGTCCTCGGCGACCCGCGCTCGCACGAGGCGGTCGGCCTGGAGGCCAACATCACCGCACGCGGCTGGCTGCCGGTGGAAGCCGTCTGGGGTCTCTGGAACGGATCGCACGGGGGCCTGGCCGTCAGCGCCGCCGATCCGGGCCACCTGGTGTTCACCAATGATGGCGAACTCTACCAGTCACACGATGGTGGGGCGACCTGGGCGCAGGCCTACACCCGTCCCGCCGATCCCGCCGCGATCCCGGCGCCGGGCCAGGCCTGGGCTACCACCGGGCTGGACGTCACCTCGGTGTGGCGCGCCGTCTTCGACCCCCATGCCCCCGGCCATGTCCTGCTGTGCGAGACGGACATCGGACTCGTGCGCAGTGAGGATGGGGGCGCCTCCTGGCGCTGGAGCGCCGCGGGCTCGCCGTGGCGGAACACCTGTTATGACGCGGTGTTCGACCCCGAGGTACCCGGGCTTGCCTGGGGCGGCTGGAGTGATCAGCATGACCTGCCCCACTGGTCCCAGATTGAGGGGCCCCGGGGCGGTGGCGGCGTCCTGGTGAGCCGGGACGCGGGGGTCACCTGGTCGTTGTCCGGCTCCGGGCTTCCGGACGCCGCGGTCACCGCGCTGGTCCTCGACCGTCACAGTCCGAAAGGCCATCGTAGCCTCTGGGCCGCCTCCTTCGGGTCCGGCGTCTTCCACTCGACGGATGGCGGGACGTCCTGGAAACCGTGCGCCGCCCAACCCGGGTACCCCGGCAACCGTCACGCGTACGGCCTCGCCCTGCACTCCGATGGCACGCTGTTCTGCACGGTCACCGGCCGCCGCGAGGCCGATCGGTTTCCCGTGGCCGGCG
>JAHFSL010000083.1 GCA_023265785.1 Candidatus Coatesiibacteriota bacterium
GCCCGGGTGTTTTCCGGGGAGCGACACCTCTGGCTTCGGCCGGTCCTTGGAATCCTCGGGGGAGGGCTCGTGGAATCGTTTGTGTACCTGCCGCTCGCGTTCGCCGGCCGCGATCCGCTCGGACCCTTTCTGGCCGGCCGTGCCTGCCTCTGGGCGCTCGTGGCCATCGCGTTCACCCCCCTGATGTACGCCCACCGCGCCGCGCTCGGACGCCGGGCGAATCCGTAGCATGGCGATGTCCTGGCCTGAACGGATGAGCCGCGCCCTGCGGGTCGCCTCCGAAGCCGCCCGGGAGGCGGGGGCCTATATTCGGCGGGAGGCCGGGACGCTCAAGCCCGGGGATGTGGCGGAGAAGGGGCCACTGGATTTCGTCACCCGGGTGGACAAGGGCGCCGAGGCACTCATCCTGGACGCCATCCGCCGGAACTTCCCCGAGGACGCCATCCTCTCCGAGGAGCAGGGCGGTGACCTGCCCAACGCCGAACACCTCTGGGTGGTTGATCCGCTCGACGGCACCAACAACTTCATCCATGGCATCTCGCGGTTCGCCGTCTCCATCGCCTTTGCCGCGTCGGGCCGGCCGGAGATCGGGGCGATCTACGACCCGATCCGGGACGAACTCTTCGCCTGCAAGCGCGACGAGGGCGTCTGGCTCAACGGCACGATCATCGGGGTGTCCCGCACGACCGACCTGGCATCCGCCACGGTGGGGGCCGGCCTGCCCACCCGCCATCGCGACCTGCTCCCTTCCTGGCTGGAACAGTTTGCCCGGGTCGCCCGCGCAGTGGGGACGACCCGGAAAACCGGCTCCGCCGCCCTGGACCTGGCCTGCGTGGCTTCCGGCCGGTATGACGCCTACTGGGAACCTCGGCTGTCGCCCTGGGACATGGCCGCCGGTGCCGTGCTCGTGGAAGCCGCCGGCGGCATCGTGACCGACGACCGAGGCGGCCCCTGGACGCTGGGGGCCACGGGGATCATCGCCGCCAACCCAGACCTGCACCCGCGCATCACCCAACTGATCGCCCCGGAGGTCGCCGCCTCCAAGAACTAGATTTGTGGGGCGTATACTGCGCCCATGGCCGCGGACCTCGATGCCATCCGGACGAAGTGGGCCGTTCCGCTGGTCGAGAAATTGGACGCCCATTCCGCATTCGGCGCGCCATGGATCAGAGAGGCGTTCCTCAAGGTCCCGCGACATCTGTTCGTCAGACGTCGCCAGGTGCCGCCGGACAACGCCTTCGTGCCGATCAACCGGGCGGATCCATCGGAAGACGACCTCAAGGAGGTCTACAACGACTACGCCATCCTGACCCGTACGGATCCGCCCAGCTCCTCCTCGCAGCCCACCGTCATGGCCTGGATGCTTAATTGGCTCGACCTCAAGCCGGGCATGAAGGTTCTGGAAATCGGGGCCGGCACGGGGTTCAATGCCGCGCTTCTTTCGGTCGGCACCGGCGACCCGTCCCTCGTGCACGCGATCGACATCCAGCCCGAGGTGATCGAAGAAGCTCGGGAACACCTCCGGGACGCCGGGTTCGACGGCGTCCACCTCCGGTGTGGTGACGGTGGCCATGGGTGGCCTGACGCCGCCCCGTTTGACCGGATCATCGTGACCGCGGGAACTCCGGACATCCCGCCGGCGTGGCGGGACCAATTGACCGGGGACGGCGTCATGGTCATGCCCTTTACGGTCCCGGGAATCGGAAATCCCGGACTCCGGTTACGCCAGGAGAACGGACACCTGCAGGGGTCATTCCTGGGATCCATGCACTTCATGGATTTACGCGGGGCGTACGGAGAATGGTCGGCTCCGCTCCTCGGGCCGACAATCCGTCCGGCCTGGAACGCGCGGCTGGCAATCCGGGGAACACCCCGCTACCACTTCCAGTGGGACTGGACCCGCTGGAACTATGCCCACCTCGGCGGACTCTGGTTTTCCTTGCGCTCCCGCGACTGGCTCTTTGGCTCCTTCAGCCGTGATTCATTCATGAACGGCAAGCGCTGGACCGACCTGCACGTCGCCCGCCGGGGCCGGCTGTGCGTCGCGTGGGACTACCAGTCGCTCCGGGTCTTCGGGGACCCGGGTCCCGCGTGGAACTTCGCGGCGCTGATCGAGCGGTGGAAGGCGGCAGGTTACCCCACGACGGGAAACTTTGCCGTTACACTCCTCCCCGATGGCGCCGCCATGACCGACCCCGCCCCACCGGTGTGGATTGAGCGCCGCCCTTCCGCCTGTCTCGAGGTGACCCCGTTCACCCCAGGCTGAACTCCCGGGAGAGCGCGGCGAACCGGTCGAGGTAGAAGCCCTCCCGCAGGTCGGGCAGGTGTTCGGGCAGGATGAACATGTTGCCACCATGCCAGACACCTCCGCCCTTCAGGAATCCGACGATCGCCCGTTGAAGCGAAGTCCGCGTCGGCAGGTCGTCAACCGGGGTCCGCTCATGGTCCCGCTGGAACACCATTCGGTAGAGGGTCCGGGAAGCAGGGGGGTCCGGCGCGAGGTAACAGGCGCGCTGGAACTTCGCGATGTTGGAGGAATCTCCAAGAATCTCCGGCAGGCGCGGGTCCAGGAACCAGGACAGCATGTTGATAATCCGGATGGGTCTCTGGGGAAGATGCTTGCGAAAGAACGCGTCCGCCTGCCGCAGGCTGGCCAGCGCCGTCTCCCAGTCCATCCCGCCGCCGAACGGAACATCAATGTCCAACCGCGCCTCGCTGTCGAACTGGCCCGGGCCGGTCATCGCCGGCACCTGCCGCCAGGCCGACAGGGGAAGGCTCACCGCGCGGCGAAGTACCCTGCCGCACGGATGAATCGGGTTTGCCGTGAGTGTGTGGTCAGTCTTTTCCCAGGTCGTCGTCCAACCCGGGGACGACGCATCGTCCTCCGCGAGCATGAGCCCATCGTCTGTCACCCGCAACCCACCGCCGATCAGCGCCAGGACCGCTCCGTCGGAGTCGCGCCGAAAGGGATAGTAGTACTCCCCCCACTCGGACCTCGAGCCGTATTCAAACCGGCCCAGCCGCACATGAATGTCGGAGGAATCCAAGCCGGTGAGGGTTGACCAGCCGCGGTAGTCGTCCGCATAGATGCCCGGCGCGCCCTCGCCGACCAGATGCATCGCCTCCTGATCCGCGATGGTCCGCAGGGAGTCCGCGATGACCTCTGATGGGACGCCCTGCGCGCGCTTCCACTCCTCGATGTGACGGGGAAACTCCAGCAGGAGAAGGAGATAGAACAGACCGCTGCGTTTCCCGAGCCGGGGCGTCAGTGTTGGAATGTTCCACCCGCCCTTATAGGCTTGCATCACCACGGCTACACGCCAATGGAGGTACCAGGCTAGGGCGCGCAGATGTGGGTCTCCGGCAATCTCCCGAGCCATGCCTTCCAGCAGGGGCACCCGGTCCGCGGCGATTCCCGCCGCGGTGCATTTACCGGACAGTCCGGAAGTCTCGAGGAACGGGAGTGGACCCGCCGGACAAGCGGCCATGGCCTCGTCCCACCGGTGCGCGTCGCCCTGCCACGCCTCGGGTTCCCCGAGCGCCTCGAACACCTCTTTTGAGGTTGGCGCCGTGCGGGGCATGGTGGCCGGAGTGGCCGGCTGGGCCGGGCCCGCTTCGACCGCCTGCTTGAGATCCGACCAGGACGCGAACCCGTACTCGTGCGCGATGACCTGCTGGGCCTGGGCAACCGTGAGACCCGTCCGCGACGGGCTCCCACCCGCCGGGAGGTAACCGGAGTTCATCACTCGTTGCCTGGCTTCCGGATCGGCCTGGACGAGTGCCCGGAGAAGGTCTCGCGCCTGGTCATGCAGGTGGCGAAGGTTCGGGCTGGCGGGCAGTTCCTTGGGCGGGGTCATACGGCCTCCTTTCGTTGGTGCCCAGTGGTCCACGCACGCGGGCGAAAGAAGGTTTCGTTCCGTTGTTCGAACGCTGTCCGGGGGCTTCTACCCTTTCCGTGGACTGGGGGCCGCCGATCAGCCCGAAGTCAGTCTACCACGCCCGTCGAGCCAGCGACTCCCGGTGGGACGGCGTATCAGTACGGTTCCTGGATGGTTTTCAGCGCGGCGGCTTCGCGTGCGGGTGCCAGGAGACGGTTCACCGTTTCCTGGGGCGTCTCAAAGAAGTAGCACCCGAAGGTGCAGTTGCCCAGGTCGTGGACCATGTGCTGACGGATCCAGACCACCCGGACCTTCACCGTGATAAGTTCGCCTTCGTAGAGCGGCGTAAACGTGACCGACAGCAGGTCGTCCGGGGCAAGCGTCGAGCCGTGATTGGTGTGAAGGAGGATTCCCGTCACGCTGATGTTCGAGGCCACCACTTCGATCTGGCTGGACCCGGCCAGCGCCAGGTGTTCCATGAGGCCCTTTTCGACCAGGCAGTAGCGGGGCATAACCCGCCGGTCCACCCCGTGCATTTCCGCGGCCGCGCCGTCCGAATACACCGCCGCCCCTTCCACTCTCACGTCGCTCGCCATCACGCCTCCCCTGCCCAGCCCCTCGTTTTGATCCTGCGCCCCCCAGTCACCCCGGGGTGTGACCTCCGTCACAGGTCTGAATTGAGGCCATTCTTCAGCCTTATCGTGGAGTGGGATCCTCCAAAAATGCCAACCGGCGGGGGCCATCCCCCGCCGGTCGCGTCCAGCGAAGCAGACCGGTTACTGGAGCAGAGAGTAGATCTTCGTGGCGACATTCCCTTCGCCCCACTTCGCCAGGGCCTTCTCCAGCTCCGGGCCGTTCTTGGCGGCGTCGGAGAGCGGCTGGTGCTTCAGCGTGGCGGCAATGGCCTGGTGGAACGCCCGGCATCCCGCGATCGTCCCGTCCGGGTGTCCATGGATACCGCCGCCGGCACCCACGATCAGGTCGATCCCGAAGTCCTCAATCGCCTGCGGGATGGAACCCGGCTGCATCCCCGCGGCCGGGCCGGGGAACACCCGCTTCAGCCCCTCGATCGGCGCTGTCAGCTCCTGGCCCACCCGGATGGCGCGCTCCCGCATCAGCGGGACCTTGCCGTAGGGCGACGGGTAGATGATCATGTCCACGCCGGAGAGCCGGGCGAACTTGCCCAGCGCCAGCGCGGAGGTCAGTCCGTGAAAGGGCGCCTCGAAGAAGGTTCCCGCGAATGCCGGATGGCCCAAAATCGGAACGGTGATCTCCGGATCCTCGGCGAGCGCCTGCACCGCCGCGTACCCCACCGTGTAGACATTGACCATGAGCGCGGAGGCCCCGGCCTTCACGGCCTTCTTGGCCTTTGCGAACATCAGGTCCGGCCGGTCCGTCACATTGACCGTGTAGATTGCGCGGCGACCCGTTTCCTTGGAGGCCTTGTCCAGGGCCTTTTCCGTGGCTTCCACCCGGGCCTCGACGGAGCAGAACTTGGGGTCGGCCATGAGCTCGTCATCCTTGATGACATCAATGCCGCCCAGCGCCATGTTGTACGCCATCCGGGCCAGCGCATCGGGCAGGGCACCCACGCAGGGCTTGTACATCCCGCACAGCAGGGGGCGGCCCTCGACGCCAAGGTGCTGGCGCAGGCCCTCAATCCCGAACTTCGGCCCCTGAAACCGCTTGAGCATCGCCGGCGGCAGGTGGATGTCCAGCACCTTCAGCTTGCCGATCATGGACACATTGCCGTAGATGGTGGTGAGCAGTTCGGGCAGGTTGCCGTTGATGTTGTCCACGGGATAGGCGACCTGCATCAGGAGAGTGCGCTCGGTCCCCTCGGGCGGCCGCTCGCGCTCGTAGTCCGGGAACTCGTACACGCCCAGCACCCGGCCCATGCTCCGCAGTTTCACATCCTCGGTTTCCTCGGGCACCGCGGTCCAGGTCCCGGTGGTCTGCTCCGTCACGAGCGCCTGTGCGATGGCGAGGGCGTCGTTCGTCGGCGCGGACAGGGAATACAGCGCGGTCATGTACTGGTCGCGGTCGATTCCCTCGGCCACCGTGAACATGAACGGGTCGTATTTCGACATTCCATTTACCTCCTGACGGGTAGGGCGATTCGATTGACCGTTGTCATCTCGTTGAGGCGAAAATACACACAATACGGGGGATTGTCAAGGCCGGAACCCCCACGGGTGGGGTCCGGCCCCCGGGACCTACCGGGTGACGACGGCCATCCCGCACTTGCCAAAGGTGAACCGCACCGCCTCACGCTCGGGCAGGCCCAGCAGGACGGTGAGCAGGGCCCGCAGGGAACCGTAGTGGGCCACCACCAGGACCGTGCCGTGGATTGCTCGCTGGCGCACCAGCGATGGAAGCGGCCGGATCCGCGCCCGAACCTGGAGAAATGACTCTCCCCCCGGCGTACGCCTGGCAAGGAAATTGGAACCCGCCACCCAGCCCTTCCCGGTCGCTTTCAGGTGCCGCATGAGCGGCCTTGCGGGCAACCCTTCCCACCGGCCGTAGTCCATCTCCCGCAAGCGCGACGTCACGATCGTGGGGACCCGCCGACCACGCAGGATCAGCCGGGCCGTTTCCCGTGTTCGGGCAAGGTCGCTGACGAGGACGAGCGCGAGGGACCGTCCCGCAAGCGCCTTCCCCACCTCCCGGGCCTGTTCCCTTCCCCGGCCGTCCAGTGCCACATCCGTCTGGCCCTGGATCCGATCCTGCCGGTTCCAGGTGGTCTCGCCGTGGCGGACCAGGATCCAGGTTACAATCCGGCCACCACCTTTGACCAGACCGCCATCGTCCCCGCCGCCGTCCGCGCCCAGGAAAACTCCCCGACCCGGGCCGCCCCGCGGGACCGGAGGCCCTCGCGGTAGCCCGGGTCATCGAGGAGGCGCCCGATCCCCGCGGCCCACGCTTCCTGGTCATCGACATCGAGCAGGTCGGCCGCCCCGCCCGCCGTTTCCGCGTGGGCCGGAATGGCGGATGCCAGCACCGGTGCCCCGGCGCACATGGCCTCCAGCAGGGGCAGGCCGAACCCCTCCTGGCGGGACGGCATCAGAAACGCCACGGCGGCGGCCTGCAGGCCCTTGAGGTCCTCCTCCGGGATGTAGGGCAGGAACCGCACGAGCGCGTCCACGCCGCTGGCCCGGGCCTGGGCGCGGTATCCCGATGCTTCCAGGTTCTCCGCCCCCGCCAGCGCCAGCAGGGGCGCGCCTCCCCGGGTCGCGGCCACCCGCGCCAGGGCGCGGAACAGGAGCGGGATATTCTTTCGCCGCTCGTAGGCGCCCATCGCCAGCATGAACGGGCCGGGCAGGGCGTACCGCAACCGCACATCCGCCTCGGGGGTCACCACGGCTGACGCAAACGATTCCGAGACCGCTTCGTGCGTCACCGCGATGCGTCCCGGGTCCACGCCGATCCGGGCCTCGATGTCGGCGCGTGACGCCTCCGATACCGTGATGACCGCCGCCGCCCGTCGGGCCACCCCGGGGTAGACGCGGGTGCGGTACACGTGCCCCAGCCACTGCCGGAACGAGGGCACGGCGGAGATTTCGCTGAAGGGCCGCAGGAAGATCGCGTCGTGCAGGGTGAGTACCAGCGGGACCGGGCAGCGCCACGGGCCCCCGTTGGCCGGGGCATGCAGGAGATCGAACCCCAGCACCAGCCGGGGCATGACAATCTGCTCCCACCAGGGCTCGTTCCCGCCCCGCGCCCGGATGACGGGAAACGTTCCCGAGGGGAGCCCCGCAGGATCAGGCCGGGTGGAATCCACAAGCAGGGTGATGTCAGGGGCCCGGGGTGCCCGTGCCAGGGCCCGGAGGAGGTTCAGGGCATAGACCCCCATTCCCCGCGGCCGACCCTGCATGCACCGGGCATCGAAGGCGATGCGCACTAGCCCTTCGCCCCCAGGGCCCGTTCGATCATGCCCTTCGCCGCGCGGATGGAGGCCAGGTGGTCGTCCTGCGTACCCGGGGGGAACCCGGGACCGATGTACTCGACCGAGAGGACGCCGGCATAATCCTGCCGGTCCAGGGCGGCCAGGATTCCGGGAAGATCCAGCGCCCCCGTCCCCCACGGCACCTGCACCTCGCCCCAGCCGTGGGTTCCCGCATCCCGCAGGTGGACATGCGCCACATGCGGCAGGACGCCACGCCAGGCCTCCAGCGATTCACCCTGAATCAGGATATGGCTCGGGTCCATCGTCAATTTGAGGCCGGGCACCCGGCTGACCAGATCCACCGCGGCAGCAGGCCGTTCGGTCAGGTTGCCCAGGTGGATTTCCGCGCAGATCCGGACGCCATACCGCAGGCCGGCATCCACGAGGGGCAGGAACCGCTCCACCGCCTCCGCCACCGGCCCTTTCCC